>JBAQYH010000028.1:0-6435 GCA_049299935.1 Methylobacter sp.
CATAGCCTGTTGTTCTTTTGTTTTTGCCTGTTCGGTGATCTCAACAACCCGGCCTTTTTCGTTTAGCGATTCCCGGCGTAATTGGGCATGCTCCGGCGGCACCTGATCGGAGAAAATGGTCTCGCCATTCTCATTGACCCATCGGTACATCTTTTTGGCAATCGCAGGCTGGCTGCTTAGACAAAGGAAACAAACTAGAAAAAAACTGACTGAAAAAGTACGTGTTTGCATGGCTGATGTGTGATTTTTTCAAGAAGAATAAATTATAGTTTAAAGATAGCAGATGCTGAAGAGCAGACAAAAGGCGAAAGGCAAAAGGCAAAAGGCGAAAAACCGGGCTTCACACGGCTGCTCTTTAGCCTTTAAATCGCAGCCGTTACAAAGAAATATCAAAGCGCAGGGAATCCGGCAGGGTTGGAAGCTTTTTGGGCGAACTAACGGCGATACGTTTCTCCCGCCCGGATTCGCCCGTTATCAGCTTGCAGGCCGATTTGCTGACGCCAAATTCATCGGCTATGAATGCAATCAGATGCAGGTTGGCTTTGCCGTCAATCGGCGCGGCCTTGACTCTGAGCTTCAAGCGGTCGCCGTGCAGCCCCGCCCATTCATCCTTGCTGGCCTTGGGTTGAACATGGAGATTCAAGGTCAAAACCCCATGTTCCCAATGATACCAGCTCAACCGATCAAACTGGCTAGTTGATGCAACGGCGGCAGTATGACCATTTTTGCCAGTTGCAGCAGCATTAACGCGGCCAACGGAGACAAGTCGATGCCGCCCAGATCGGGAATGAATCTGCGGCAGAGCCCAAGCACAGGCTCGGTCAGGCTGTACAGGATAGATGACGCGGCATTAAACGAGCCGGGATTCATCCAGCTGAGGATGGCCCTGGCAAATACCGCATAGATGAAGATATTGATCAGCAGCGACACCAGCTGGGTCAGCGATAGAATAGTCAATGCGCCGATGCTGATAGCGACGCCTTTCAGCAGCAGTATCGAAAAATCGGCCAGCATTTGCAGGGCGAGTACCAGCACCAGCGAGGACGTGTCTATTTTTCCGATAGACGGTACAAAGCGGCGCAGCAGTTTTAACGGCGGATGCGTCGCCTTGACCAGAAACTGGGAAATAGGGTTATAAAAATCGGCGCCGCACCATTGCAATAAAAAGCGCAGCAGCACCGCCAGAATATACAGTGAAAACAGCGAGTCGATTACAAAAATCGCCGGGTCGGTCATGTAGCTGGAATCCATTATGAATTCTCCATTTGTTTAGACATTTCAATTGAGCGGTCTCGTGCCGCGTGTAATGCTTTTGAAACCAGCTCGGTAAAACCGCCTTGCTCAAAAGTCTCTATAGCGCGCTGCGTGGTGCCGCCGGGCGAGGTGACGCGCTTGCGCAACTGTTCCGGCGATTCGGCCGATTCCAGCGCTATTTTGGCCGCGCCCAATGCGGTTTGCTGCACCAACAATCGTGCAGTCTCTTGAGTCAAGCCCAGCTCCAACGCTGCTTTTTCCATCGCTTCCATCAACAGGAAATAATAGGCTGGGCCGCTGCCGGAAACGGCGGTAACCGCGTCCAATTCGGCTTCGTGGTCAACCCACAGCGCAATGCCGACCGCGCGTAAAATATTTTCCGCCAAGTCGCATTGTTCAGCCGTGACCTTGTCGTTGGCATGCAATGCGGTCGCGCCGGTCAACACCAGCGCCGGGGTGTTGGGCATGCAGCGCACGATGGCGGTATCGGCACCCAGCCAGCGGCTCAAGCTGTTCTGGTTGATGCCGGCGGCGATCGAGACCACCAGCGATTGCTTTTGCTGAACCAGTGCGGCGATGCTTTGCGCCACAGCGCCCAGCGTTTGCGGCTTGACCGCCAGAACCACGACATCGGCCGCATTGATGATGTCATCATTGTTTGCCGAAGTGTTCACGTTTAGATCATGTTTCAGTGCGGTCAGCGTGTCCGGGTTAATATCCGACACCCAAATCTGTTCCGGGGCATGGCCGCTGGCAATCAATCCGCTGATCAGGCTGGACGCCATGTTGCCGCCGCCGATAAAACCTATTTTGTTTGTTTTCATGATTGTTAATGTGTTTGTTGAGTTGAAAGTATTTTACCCTATATAAGGTCGGCATGATAAATCACAAGCCTTTTGAGTTGGCAAGCTGTGCTACATTAGGCGCTTCAAACGATAAAGCTAAAAACCGCAGTCCACGAAAAGCACGAAAGACACGAACAAGTCAGTACGTTCAGTTGATTTAGCCATCCACCCTTCGGGTAACGGGCTACAGTTTGGTATTTCTTGAAAATTTTCGTGCTTTTCGTGCTTTTCGTGGACGAAATGATTTTTTAAACAGAGCTCATGATCGAAACCATTTATATAGAAGAAGCCGTCCTGCAACACCCGCGTGTTTTGGACATCGTGGCGCGCTTCCCGCAAGCCAGGAAAATAACCTGCGGCCGTTACGGCGAAGTATTTAACCCCAAAGCGCAAAACTTCCGTCTGCAAAAGCAACAGCCCGCCCTGATACTGGCCGAAAAATATAAGAATTTTGCGCTGCCTGCGCCGTTGGGTTACGGCATCGGAGCGGCAAGGAATTACTATTTTTCGCACATGCTCAACTGCCTGTACGATTGCCGGTACTGTTTTTTGCAGGGCATGTACCAGTCGGCCAATTATGTGCTGTTCGTCAATTACGAGGATTTCCAGCAAGACATCCGCCAACTGTGTACCGCATCGCCTGACGAAAACCTGCATTTTTTTTCCGGCTACGATTGCGACAGCCTGGCCTTGGAGCCGGTCACCGGCTTTGCCGAGCAGTTTTTACCGTTCTTTGCAACGCTGCCCAATGCCTGGCTGGAATTAAGAACCAAAAGCACCCAAGTCAGAAGCCTGCTAAACCGCGAGCCGCTGGCCCGCTGCATCGTAGCATTTAGCCTGTCGCCGGAGCAAATAGCCGAAAAAGTCGAAGCCAAAGCGCCGCCGGTTGCGCGCCGTCTGGATGCCTTGGTCAAATTGCAGGAGCAGGGCTGGCAAATCGGGTTGCGCTTCGACCCGCTGATTTATCAATCCGGCTACCGAGAGCAGTACCGGCAATTGTTCGAGCAGGTTTTTTCCCGTATCGATTTAAACCGGCTGCATTCGGTCAGCCTTGGCGTGTTCAGGCTGCCGGAGAATTTTTTCAAAAAAGTGCACAAGCTTTATCCTGAAGAAAAACTCTTTGCCGGGCCATTAGTCAGCCAGCAAGGCATGGTTTCCTACAAACAGGAACTGGAGCAGGAGATGATGCACTACTGCACCGAACAACTCTTAAACTACATTCCAGCCGACAAATTTTTTCCATGCGCGTAACTTTGTTCAGCATGATGGTAAATAGACGACTAAAAATCTTTTATTCACCACGAAGACACGAAGAATAAAACTTCGTGTCCTTCGTGTCTCGGCAATTGCTCCTGCATTGCTCTACCTCCTGCATCCTTGCAGTCGTTCGTGGTGATAATTTTTAATGAGAAGGTAGTTATGAATCCTATTAAACGCACAGTTCTGGTGACCGGAGCCAGTTCCGGCATAGGCCGGGCCATCGCCCGGAATTTGCTGCAACAAGGCCATCATGTGATCGGCGTATCCCGCGATAGCGGCAAGTTTATCCGGCAGATGGATAACTTCACTCCCGTGCAACTGGATTTAAGCCGGTTAAACGACATACCGCAAAAAGTCCGCGAACTGGAGCAATCGTTCCCCGGAATCGATGCGGCAGTTCTTTGTGCCGGGCGAGGCCAGTTCGGCTCGGTGGAAGAGTTCTCCTATGCGCAAATCGAAGACCTGATGACCCTGAACTTCACCAGCCAAGCTTTTTTAGTTAAGGCGCTTCTGCCCGCTTTAAAACGCAAAGAGCACGGCGATTTGATCTTTATCGGTTCCGAAGCCGCATTAAAAGGCAGTCGCAAAGGCGCGATGTACTGCGCCGCCAAGTTTGCGTTGCGCGGCTTTACTCAAGCCTTGCGCGAAGAGTGCGGCAAAAGCAATGTACGGGTCTGCCTGATCAATCCCGGCATGGTCAAAACCGCGTTTTTCGAGCAACTGTCTTTCGAGCCGGGCGATGAGTCAAGCAATTTTATCGAGCCGGAAGATGTGGCCGAGGCGGTATCCTATGTGCTTAATTCACGGGCGCAGATAGTGGTTGATGAAATCAATCTGAGCCCTTTAAACAAGGTTGTGAAGTTTAAAAAGTCATGATTAAAATGGAGCTTCCTCGAATTTGTTTTTATATTTACGGGGCAGATTTGTGCTGACTATGTGTTTTGGGTTATGAATAGCTAATGAGACCGTTTAATTATGAATAAGAATCCACTCACCTCAGCAGAAATAAAGAAAATCGTTCAAACAACACAAGCCATAGAGGGTTATAAGCCCGCTAAAGCGGAGATTGTTCAAAAAGTTCAGCAATTGCGTCGACAACATAACATTCAAGTATTGTCATCTCATGTTGAAGATGAGGCTGAATGGAGATCACATGGCGAAGACTAAAACCCTGATTAACGATGTAGGAACCGGAAAAACCAAGACAACATGACGCAAAAAGAATTGCAAGAATCCAACCGCATCGAACTAAAACGCGAACTAACCGACACGCTTGAAAAAGAGGTAATCGCTTTTCTAAACTATCGCGACGGCGGCGTGATTTATATCGGCATTGACGATAAAACCCAGGAAACCCTAGGCGTCACCGATGCCGATGCCTTGCAACTGAAAATCAAGGACCGCATTAAAAATAACATCAGCCCTTCGACGATGGGCTTGTTCGATGTGGCCGCCGAAGCCCGCGACGGTAAAGACATTATCAAAATCACCGTAGCCGGAGGTTCTGAAAAACCGTATTACTTAGCCAAAATGGGCATGTCGGCCAAGGGTTGTTATATCCGCATCGGCAGCGCTTCGGAGCCGATGCCGGTCAGGATGATTGAAGACTTGTTC
Source organism: Methylobacter sp. (assembly GCA_049299935.1). Lineage (GTDB taxonomy): Bacteria > Pseudomonadota > Gammaproteobacteria > Methylococcales > Methylomonadaceae > Methylobacter_A. Next base: position 4,974 of record JBAQYH010000028.1, read on the forward strand.
GCGCGCAGGATTCGCAATTCCATCGGCACCATCAAATCCCGTAAGCAAACGCTGAGCTTTGAACAGCTGAAAATTTATTACAACGAAACGCCTTTAAAGCTGAATGGGCAGTTCGCGCATAACCTGGAACTGCTGACCGAAGACGGCGCCTACAACTACGCGGCCTATTTGCTTTCCGATGTTAACGGTTTGTCGATCAAGGTTGCCAAGTATGCGGGTACCGATAGGGTGAACCTGATCGAAAATGAAGAGTACGGCTATTGCTCGCTGGTGAAAGCCACCAAAGCGGTGCTGGAAAAGCTTAAAGTTGAAAACAAAACGTTTGCGCGGATCACGCCCAACAAGCGCGAAGAACACAATCTGCTTAACCCGGTGGCTCTGCGCGAGGCAGTCATCAACGCGATCATCCACAATAATTACAGCAATGAAGTGCCGCCCAAGTTCGAGCTTTTCGCGGACCGGTTGGAAATTACCTCAGCCGGAGGCCTGCCAGCAGGCTTCGATGAAGAAGAGTTTTTTATGGGCTATTCGGTGCCGCAAAATAAAGAGCTGATGCGGGTTTTTCGGGATCTGGACATGGTTGAGCAGCTCGGCTCGGGCGTGCCGCGCATTCTTGAGCATTACCCCCGCAGCATTTACCGCTTCAGCCCCAATTTTATCCGGCTTGTGGTACCTTATGCGGAGGGCTTCTATCAGGCCGCCGGACAAGCCAGTGACCAGGCTAGTGACCAGGCTAGTGACCAAGCCAGTGACCAGGCTGACAAGTTATTGCAATTTTGCGCAATTCCGCGATCCATCAAGGAAATGATGCAACATTTGGGTTTGAATCATCGCACGTATTTTCGCAATACGCTTCTGCACCCGCTGATTGCATCCGGCAAACTGGCTCTAACCATTCCCGACAAGCCTTCCAGTCCCAAGCAACGTTATATTACCGTCAAGCCTCATGAATAAATTACATCTGCAAAATATGCCGTTCTTTAGGGATGGCTTGGGCTGCAAGGAAGCCAATTCCATCTCACCATCATTAACCATAGAAGAAGGCTTGCTGGCAGAAATATGCTGACACGACTGATAGTTTATTTTGCTTACTTCCTGAAAACATCAAAGCGTTACCAACGTTCCAAGCTGTTTTTCTATAACCTGCTGGAGAACCCGAACAGCCGGCTTAAATCCTATTTTGACGTTTTTATGATTTGCCTGGTGCTGCTCAGCGTTTTTCTGCTGATTTACGAGGTGAATAATAAACTGGGCGAAAACGAGGTGCTGTTCGAGCACTGCGTAATCAGCCTGTTTATCGTTGAGTACCTGCTGCGGGGCTGGCTGTATGGCGACATCCATAAGATCATTCTTGAGCATTATGAAAAGGCCGAATATTTAAATGTCCCTTTTCGTCCGGGCAAGGTGGCCGGAATCGTCCTTGCCAAAAAATTAAAGTATGTTCTTAGCCCCATGGCCCTAA
>JBAQYH010000029.1:0-6371 GCA_049299935.1 Methylobacter sp.
GGATATGATTAGTAATAACTTCCCGATATAGATTGGATGAAATTTTTCCGTTCGCCCTGAGCTTGTCGAAGGGTGGGCGGAAAAATTTCGTCCCACCGCGCGTCAAGCCGATCATGCTTCGACAGGCTCAGCACGAACGGCTTGACGACCGAAAATAGTGATTTCGGGAAGTTATTTTTAACCAAATCTTTAATCTATTAAATTGAGTGACACTAAAGGGCGGCTTCGGTCGCCTTTTTTATATTTTATTTTTCCAGGAAGCAACTCAAATGGGTGTAAACGCATTATTTTCAAAATCACGGTTCACTATTGTGTTGCTGTTTTTATTGATTAATTTAGGTACTTTCGCATTGCTCAGGGTGGCCTTGCTGTTCAAACAACTGGCCGACATCGACTCTCCGTTTTACCAGATAGCGCTGGCTTTCCTGATAGGGATGGTTCACGACTTGGCTTTTTTCAGTTACTTGTTGATCCCCTTCGTGCTGTATTTGCTGGTTCTGCCTAATCGTATTTACCAAAGCAAAATTCATAAAATAATCAGCTTTGGCGTATTTATTATCTGTTTATACGGCCTGTTTTTTATCGAGTTATCGGAATGGACATTCTGGGATGAGTTCGGAGTCCGGTTTAATTTTATTGCCGTCGATTACCTGATTTATACCCATGAAGTCGTCAGCAATATCATTGAATCTTATCCGTTGGGCCGGTTGCTGTCGGGTATTTTAGTCATTACCGCGATTTGTTTTTTGCTGGTCAGAGAAATGCTGGCACATACGTTTAAGGCCAATGAAACGTTTTTGTCCCGGCTGAAAATTACCGGAGCCTTGCTGTTGCTGCCGGTCATAAGCTACGCTGCCGTAGGGTCGTCATGGTATCAGTTTTCCAATAATACCTATCTTAATGAGCTGGCCGCGAATGGCCCTTATCAGTTCTTTTCTGCGTTTAGAAATAACGAGCTGGATTACCGGCATTTTTACAAGGTAGGCGATGACCGGCAGCTGTCCGGCGTGATCAAAAAACAACTGGGCGCTGAGAGTGCGCCCGAGAGTTTATATAACATCAAGCATATGGTTAAACCGGCAGGCGAAGAAAAACGCCTGAATATTATTTTAATTACCGTCGAGAGCTTGAGCGCCGATTTCTTGGCAACCTTCGGCAATAAAGAGAACATCACGCCTTATATGGATGAGTGGTTTAAAGAGGGTTTATTGTTTACCAATTTCTACGCGACCGGCACCCGAACCATCCGGGGGCTTGAGTCGTTGACTTTATCCATTCCGCCCACGCCCGGTCAGGCCATCGTCAAGCGGCCCGATAACGGCAATTTATTCAGTTTCGGCAGGGTCTTGCAGCAAAAGGGCTACGACACCGCGTTTTTATACGGCGGCCGGGGTTATTTCGACAATATGAACGCGTTTTATTCCGGCAACGGTTACCGAATCGTCGATCAAACCGACTTCACTAAAGAGGAAATAACCTTTACCAACGCTTGGGGCGTTTCGGACGACATCATTTTTAACCGTACCCTAAAAGAAGCCGACAAGGATTATCAAAGCAACAAGCCGTTCTTCTTCCAGATCATGACGACCAGCAACCATCGTCCTTACACTTACCCTGACGGCAAGATTGATCTTCCTTCGGGCAGCGGGCGTCAAGGTGCGGTTAAATATACCGATTTTGCGATACACCAGTTTATTGAGCAGGCCAAAACCAAGCCCTGGTTCGATAACACCGTATTTGTGATGGTTGCAGACCACTGCGCCGGTAGCGCGCGCAAAACCGAGCTGCCGGTGGATAAATATCATATCCCGTTGTTTATCTATGCGCCCAAACATGTGCCGGCAATAAGAAACGACGTCTTGTCCAGCCAGATCGATGTCGCCCCGACCGTGCTTGGTTTTTTAAACCTCAGCTATGAAAGCCAGTTTTACGGGCGCGATATTATGCAGATGCCCAAGGAAGAGGGCAGGGCATTGGTCAGTAATTACCAGAAACTGGGCTTGTTCAAAGATAATAAACTGGTGTACCTGTCGCCCCAACAAAAAGTCGATGTGATTGACGATCCGTTAGGGGCGCACATACAGCTGGATATGGATGCGGCCGCTTCGCTGGTCACGGAAAATATGGCTTATTACCAGTCGGCGGATTATATTTGGGCGCATCGGTTGAGTCGGTATCAGTAACGCTATGGATCATCGGGAGGCTGGTAGCAGCCTCCCTGTCCCCGTCGTTTTCTCGTTCCCACGCGCTACGTCACTGCCATTAAGTTAAGAGATACGCTGGTTCCCAAGCTCCTGCTTGGGAACCCAGTGAGCAAAGCTCCAGCTTTGCGAGACGGGAAGCTGGAGCTTCCTGCACTGAATTCCCAAGCTGGAGCTTGGGAACTAGCGTTGACTACAATCGTTAACTTAATGGCAGTGACGCGCTGCGTGGGAATGCTGTTAAAGGCGCGCTACGCCGCGAGTTGAGTGCATTTACGCACTACATCCAGGCAGCGCGACAAACAGGACAAAAACTATCTGTGCGTAACATCGTCAGTAACACTATGGATCATCGGGAGGCTGGTAACAGCCTCCCTGTCCTCGTTGTTCTATGCATCGCTTTTATATGAATAATCGTAAGCATAACCGTAGTAATCGCCGTAGCCGTAGCGGCTTTTTGAGACCGGCATGTCGTTGAAGACAAATCCGCGTAGATTAACGCCCCCTTGTTCCAAACGTTTAACGCTGTGTTCAATCTCACGCAAGGTGTGATCGCCGGCTTTGACTACCAGCAGGGCGGTGCCGGCCACGCGGCCGATAATGGTTGGGTCGGTCACCAGAAGAACCGGCGCTGAGTCAATGATCACATAGTCATACAGCATGGACAGCTTCTCTATGGCGGTCGTGAATCTTTCATGCAACAACAGTTCAGACGGATTGGGCGGCACGGTGCCGCTGCAAATAACGTCCAGATCGGTGACATCTGTTTCCCGGATAACTTGTTCGACGGATTTTCCGTTTGCAATGATGTCGGATAACCCTTCCATATTGTCCATGTCAAAGTACTTGTTGAGATGGCCTTTGCGCAGATCGGCATCGATCAGCAATACACGCTTGCCGGTACTTGCTAAAACGGCGCCGAAGTTGACGGTTAAGAAAGATTTTCCGATTCCCGGAGTGGGGCCGGTAATTAAAATGACATTGTTTTTCGCTTCGAGAAGGACGAAATGGAATGCGGTGCGCAAGCTTCGCAAGCTCTCAATCGCAGGATCTGAGGGTTGTTCCATCGCCAACACCGCCTTCTTTTTATCGCCGGCATTTTTTAACAGTTTTTGTTGTTTTACGCTGTGCGGCACCGTCGCATAGACCGGCAAGCCAAGCTTTTTTTCGATAACTTCAGGATCGTTAATGCAGCTGCGTAGCGCTTTTCTCAGAAAAGCGGCGCCTATGCCCAAGAACATTCCCATTGCCACGGAAATAGCCAGTATCGCAAGCTTTTGCGGTTTTACGGGTTCTTGCGACGGTGTGGCATAATCGACCACTCCCACGTAGCCGTCAGGCGCTTCCTGCACGACGCGCAATTGACCGATCCTGTTTCTGAGGAAGGTATGGAGGCCGGAATAGAGTTCTACGTCTTTGGATAAGCGCAACATTTCCTGTTCGGTATCGGGAAAGGTCTTGACCTTGGAGTCGAGCGTTGCAAGTTCCTTGTTTAACGCGCCGATATGGGTGTCTATGGCGATTACTTTGGAATGCTGCGGCGTAAATTGATAGAGCAGATCGGAACGTTTTCTCCGATACTCGGAGAGTTCGGCTTCGATAGCCACCATTCTTTCCAGAACGATTTGCGCTTCTTTGGCGAGATCGACTGTGCCGTGTTTTTGACGGAAATTGTTGAGCGCCTCTTCGGCTTTATTGATTTGCTCCTTGAGTTCCGGAATTTGTTTTTCCATGAAATCAATGGACAGGCCTATTTTCTCGGATTTTTTCGAGCGATCCTGCTGGACGAAAGTTTCTACAATATCATTAACGACTTGCGTGATTTGATCTTTACGGGGCCCCTCCAGGCTGACTTCCATGACGCCGGAACCTAAACTTTTCTCCACGACCAAGAGAGACACCATTAATTTGTTAATGGCATCGACACGTGAAATTCTGGATAGCGTGAAATGTGTGCCGGGAACGTCTTCTTTGATGTCGGATATAAGCAGCTTGCTCGGTTCTTCACCGGGAAGCCAGTTCTCATTGGCTACTCCCACGGTGCCTTCGGTTAACAACTTGCCTTCTTCATCCAATAGTTGATAGTGGCGATCCTGTTTCGTAATCAGGGTAAACGGCTTGCCGAAATAAGCTGGCGGAATATCGAAAGATTCGATTTGTATTTGCTCGTTACTCCAAGCGTATCCGCCCCCATTTAACCACGAAGTATCCACCGCAAACGGCGAATCGGCCTGCGCTTTAAGCTTGGTATTGAGATGGGCAATGACAGCTCCCACCACGGGAAAATAAACGGGTTCAGCCGTGATGTCCAGCTTTTGATCATCGACGACTTTGCCAAGTATTTTGCGTGACTTAAGGAGCTCGATATTTTCATTGACTGCCGTTTCTGTGGCAGTTCCCTTCAAAATATCGGCAAGCAAATCCATGTGCACCCCGGTTTCCACCAAGGCATTAACGCGATAAACCGGTTCGGCGATGAGGATATAGCCGGAGCTGAGCAGCGCGAACAGAAATACGATTCCGGCAATAAGCCGCTTCGATTCGCTGAAGGTTGCGAAAAGTTCGCCAGGCGAAAGACTGGTGGTCGAGAAGTTATTGGGCAGGGCGAATTGCAGAATTCCGCGGTCTTGCTTTAGCAAATGCACCTCTCTCCTCAGGCGAGCGACTTCTTCCTGATTATGTTGCGAAAGGGTGTGTTTACTGGGCCTGTCGGGTGTTTTTTTCCGCGATTCGCTGCCTAAGGCGGCAGGGTTGCCGGATTCAGGAGGCATGTCTTTTCGTTCTCTGTTATGTTCCTGACGCACGCGTTCATTAACGGATTCTTCGCTGTCAATTATAAGGTTGTTCATAGAAGTGATCTCCTGATCTTTACCCCGGCATAGAGCGTGTTTTTTAGGAACGCCTCAATAATGCACCGGCTCTGAAAAAGTGTACCCTTGGCGGGAAGGACTTCGCCTCAATCGCCTGCTTTGGGTACACGGTCATCTCTTAACGGTTACGCTACCGCCTGTTTTTTTATTGAGCCCCAACGATTCGGCCAAAGTTTCTTACGACAGTCGATGTTGATACGAGTTGGTCGATGGTGCGGCTCCAGCGAGTGCCGTCGGTTGCTTCCACATACACGACGTCGTGAGGCTTTAACCGGAACTGGTCGCCTAATATCAGCGCATCAGGCGATTCCGCAGCCAGGACGAAAACTTCGGATTTATCGCCATCGGCACGAACGACAAAGATGTGTTCCGGATCCGATGTTGCCGGGTTGATGCCGCCTGCATCGCTAAGCGCTTCGGTCAAGGTGATGCCGCGTTTGTGTATTACGATAGACGACGGTTTTGCCACTTCGCCCATCACAAAAACTTTTTGGCTGTTGCGATCCGGGATATGCAAAATGTCCCCATTTTGCAGGAGAATGTTTTTCCTGACATCCCCCTTGTCATAGATAGACAATAAATTGATCTTGGAGGCTTCACCATTATGGGTAAGCACCGCGTTGGCCAAATCGGCTTCCGGCGTGAGATCCCCGGCAAGACCGATGGCCTCGGTAACAGTCAAGGGTACGTCGGTTATCGGTTGTGCGCCGGGTTTGACGACTTCGCCGGAAACGTAGGCTTTTTGGCTGCGGAAAACAGCCACTTTTACATCTACCTGCGGATCTTCGATAACGGTTGACAGTCCTTTGGTCAGCAAGGTTCGAATCTCCCCTGCGGTTTTGCCGGCCACCTTGATCGTTCCCGCATAAGGGAAAAAGACGGTGCCGTCTTCGGCAACCAGGTGTCCGACGGTCTCAGCCGCCCTGAATTCCCCGGCAGGCAGGGTCAGTTCCGGGTGCTCCCACACGGTGACCGATAAAACATCATGAGGGCCGATGATGTACTGATACGGTTTTTCGTCGACCGGTTTCGCCAAGCTGGATTGTTCCGGTTCTTTGACGATTTGGGCGCGAACGGATTCAGCGGTGATAGGCGTGATCGTCACGCCGGGTACGCTTGGTGTGTAGGTATACATGTGCATTCCCGGTACGACAGAGCAGCCTGCGATGAGCGAAAAGCAGGCAATGTAAAAAAACGTTTTCATGATGTTAACCTCGTTTCAGTTTCGGCATCCAATCAGAAACACCTGTATCTATCCGCAGTAAGACATCTTCGTAAAACTTGCCGGACTGCCCGATAG
>JBAQYH010000030.1:0-8757 GCA_049299935.1 Methylobacter sp.
GTCTGGAACGGATTTGCATTTACCCGAAGGGCTCCGGGTAGGACTGCCCGGAGTGAATCCCTGCCGGGATGACGTGCTTTGAAATACTTGTATAACAATGAGAGCTACAGCTTGGGAACCAGTAAACGGCTTAAGTCTACACCCTTTGCCCTTTGCCTTATTATTAATCCCTCTTCTTACTCTTCACCCGTCTCATCAAGCGTTCCTTTTTCTTCACCTGCCACTCGGTCAGCTTGTTCTTTTGCCCGTGAAACGGATTGGCTGTCGACTTGAACACCAAGCGTATCGGCGTTCCGACCAGTCCCATTTTGTCCCGGTAATAGTTGATCAGGTAACGCTTGTAAGACTCCGGCAATGAATCGGTTTGCACGCCGTGAATCACCACGATCGGCGGATTCCTGCCGCCCTGATGCGCGTATTTCAGTTTGATGCGGCGGCTGTTCACGATCGGCGGTTGATGCGCGGCGGTGGCTTCTTTCAGGATCCGGGTCAGCACCGGCGTGGACATGTCGAGCATTGCCGATTGGTACAATTGCTGTACGACGTCGAACATTTTGCCGACGCCGCTGCCGTGCAATGCGGAAATCGGGTGCTTTTCGGCAAACTCCAGGAAAGACAGTTTGACGTCGAGTTGCCGATGAATGGTTGCCTTCTGGTCGGCGCTGATGCCGTCCCATTTGTTCAACCCGATAATCAAGGCTCTTCCGGCTTCCAATACCAAGCCTAATAAATGCGCGTCCTGGTCGGTGACGCCTTCCCGCGCATCAATCAGGTAAATCACCACGTTGGATTTTTCTATCGCCTGCAACGATTTAATGACGCTGAACTTCTCGATGGTTTCGGCTATCTTGGATCGTCTGCGCATCCCGGCGGTATCGACCAGGGTAAACTTCTTGCCGTTGCGTTCAAAAGGAATGTAGATGCTGTCGCGCGTAGTGCCCGGCTCATCGAATACGATAACCCGTTCTTCCCCCAGCAGGCGGTTGACCAGGGTTGATTTGCCGACATTGGGCCGTCCGACCACGGCGATGCCGATGCCGTCATGGGTTTCTTCGACTTCGTCCTTGCTAGGCGGCAACAGTTGGTTAACCTTTTCCAATAATTCGGGTATGCCTCTGCCGTGGGAGGCGGCGATCTGCACCGGCTCGCCCAAGGCCAGCGAATAGAAATCCGATGCGGCAACGCTGGCATCAATGCCGTCGATCTTGTTGGTGACCAATATGACCGGCTTATCCAGCTTTCTGAGGGTATCGGCAATCACCTTGTCGGAAGCGCTCAGGCCTTCGCGCGCATCAACCATGAAGAACACGATGTCGGCCTCTTCCAGCGCGACCTGCACTTGTTTTCTGGCAAAGCTTTCTATGCCTTCGGCGTCATCGGCGATACCGCCGGTATCGACGACCAGGCAGGGACGATCGCCCAGCTTTACCCGGCCGTATTGCCGGTCCCGGGTCAGTCCCGAAAAATCGGCAACCAGGGCATCGCGGCTACGCGTTAAATAATTGAATAATGTGGACTTGCCCACATTGGGTCGCCCTACTAAGGCTATTACAGGTAACATATGAACTCAGAGTTAGAAAAATAGAACACGGATGCCAAAAGTAGGCGCCTCTACGACTTGCATGGATGCAGGAGGTAGAGCAATGCAGGAGCAATTGCCGAGGCGACACGGATTTGACTGATAAACACGGATAAAATTGAAGATATTATAGGCACAAGACGAAAGGCAAAGGGCAAAAGATGTTTTTTCGCCTTTCGTCTTTATTTATCCGTTTAAACCCGTCCAATCAGGGTCATCCGTGTCCCTTTTAAAATCAATATCTTTATTATCGGACTTTTATAGCGGCCAGCGTACCGTCTTTCGCATAAACATAAACGGTACTGTCTACCACGATAGGCTTGGCATCGATTGCGCTATCGGCCACTTGTACGCGCCCCATTTGTCTGCCGTCGATACTGGACAACCAGTGTATGTAGCCTTCAAAATCGCCGGCCACCACATAATTCTCATAGGCGGCGGGAGCCGTTAATCTTCTTTGATGCAAATCCTTCTGCTTCCACAGGGATGCGCCGCTACGCTGGTCCAGCTGCCAGACATGACTTTCGGAATCGGCCAGATATAAATACCGGCTGTCGTTACTCAAACCCGAATGCGACGAAATGGTTTCATTGCGCCACAAAACATCGCCGTCCAATTCCGAAATAGCCGCTATTCCGCCCTGATAACTGGCAACATAAATCACACCGCTGATAGCGATAGGATCGACATCCAGGTCAACCAGCCGTTCAATTTCAGAACGCCCTTTGGGAATGGCGATGCTGGTTTCCCACACATATTTGCCGTCAGCAAGACGCAGGGCCATTAATTTGCCGTTGTCGTAGCCGCCGATTACGTTATCCTCGACAATCAGCGGTGATCCGGTTCCGCGCAGGCTTAAAGCCGGTACGTTGCGCTCATAACTCCAGCGCTTGCCGCCGGTCTTTTCATCGAGGGCGATAACGGAACCGTCTGTGGTGCGAACGATAACAATATCGTTGGCGACGACAGGCACTGACAGCACTTCACTCGATACCGTGGTTTTCCACAGCACTGCGCCGGTCTCAATGTTTAAGGCAACGACTTCGGCGTTGCTGGAGCCCAAAATCACACTGCCTGCACCAAGTCCCGGCCCGCCGGAAAGCGGCAGTTCGGTTTCGGTTTCCCAGATTAAATTGCCGGTCGTCAGGCTTCTGGCCTGCACCAGCCCCTCCCGATCCGCCGCCAGTATTTTTCCGCTGCCGATGACCGGAATCAGTTTTAAGGATTGCTCGTCAGCGCCTACACCGACCGACTCCTTCCAGATGACTTCAGGCTTAACTTCGGGGGGGTATTCAACCAGGACGCTGGGAGGATCGGCGTTGTCTTCACCGCCCAGAAAGTAATCGCTAATGCCGGAAACACCTTCGTTGAAAGTATCAACCGCCGCACAGCCTGTTAACAAGGTGACGGCAAAGAAGGCACAAGGCACAAGACTAAAGGCTAAAGGGCTTTTCGCCTTTGGGCTTTCGCCTTTCGCCTGACTCATATCGCTTGAATGGTTATGCATTATTTTTGAGTTTCTAACTTTTCTTGAGCGGTCAGGTCATCAATTTTGAACTGTAGCAATGGCGACTGGTGCCCATTTCTCAACGCGTTTTGATACGACGTGCGCGCCTCATCCAAACGATCCAGGGCTACGTATAAATCGCCCACGAGTTCGTCATAATTGCCTGAATAGCTGGCCGCTTCTTTTGCATCCACCTCATTGATGACCTGCAAACCCTGCTCGTATTCGCCGGTAGCCAGCATTAAGCGTACCAGTCTTATTTTGGCGATATTGCTCAGCTGTTTATTCGACTCTGCACCAACAGTCTTCAAAATCTGCTTTGCTGCGGCGAAATCGCCTTGCTCGGACTTTAATTTGGCCTGCAATAATCCGCTGAATTCCGCATATTCGGTGCCCTTAAACTCTGCTTGTATGCGCTCGGCCAGTTTTTCTGCGGACTCTTTTTTATCTTCGTCCAGGGCTTTCAGTAATTGACCATACGCTAACGACGCTTGCGCTGCCCGCTCTTTCTTATGATCCTGCCAGTAATTCCAGCCCAGAATAATGACAATCCCCATGACTAAACCCACGATGGTCGAGGTTGAGTTTTCTTTCCACCATCTTTTTAGGGCTTCAACCTGTTCTTCTTCTGTATCGTACATTTCCACTTGTTTTTTCTCTTGTTTGATGTTTAAAAAAAGGCGAAGGACGAAAGGCGAAAGGCGAAAGGTGCAATTTTTGCCCTTCGTCTTTTGCCTTTCGCCTTTTAAACCCATGTCATCCGTGTTCTATCAAAAACTTAATCGCCTGCTGCTGCGGCATATTCTGTTGCTGTTGCTCGCTGTTACGTAGCGGTTTGACGCTGACCTCGCCGCGGCTGACTTCATCGTCGCCCAGGATAATCGCAAATTCGGCCCCGCTTTTGTCGGCTTTTTTAAACTGGCTTTTAAAACTGCCGCCGCCGCAATTGACCTGCAATTTCAAGCCGGGAATTTCATTCCTGATGGTCTCTGCAAAGCGCATGCCTTCTTGTTCCGCAGCTTCGCCGACCCGGATCATATACACATCGACGGGGCTTGCCAGTTGCACATTATCCAGCGTTTCCATCAGAGCCAACAAGCGCTCCATGCCCATCGCAAAACCGACCGCATGATTGGCTTTGCCGCCCAGCTGTTCTATCAATCCGTCGTAACGCCCGCCCGCACAGACCGTGCCTTGGGAACCCAGTTCGTCGGTGACCCATTCAAAAACGGTCTTGCTGTAATAATCCAGGCCGCGCACCAAGCGTGAATTGAGCTCGTAGCCTATGCCCAAATCATCCAATATCGTGGTTATCGCGTTAAAATGCCGGCGGCTCTCCTCGCCCAGGTAATTCATCAATTCCGGTGCGTTAGCGACAACCTGTTGCATCGCCGGGTTCTTGGTATCCAAAATCCGCAGCGGGTTGGTTTCCAAGCGACGCAAACTGTCTTCATCCAATTGGTCCAGATGGCCTTTAAAATAGCTGACCAGACTCTCCCGGTAAACGATACGCTCGGCAATCGTGCCTAAGGAGTTAAGCTGCAACCGGACTTTATCGCGGATACCCAGTTTTTTCCATAAGCGGTCCATGATCAGGATCAATTCCGCATCAATATCCGGCCCCGCCATGCCGTAGGTTTCGACGCCCAGTTGAATAAACTGGCGATAGCGGCCTTTTTGCGGACGCTCATGCCGATACATCGGTCCGTAATACCACAACCTATGCACTTGGTTATGCAATAAACCATGCTCCAGGCAGGCTCTGAGACAACCGGCCGTCCCTTCAGGACGCAAGGTTAAGGAGTCGCCGTTCCGGTCGTCAAACGTGTACATTTCCTTTTCGACGATGTCGGTCACTTCGCCGATAGAGCGCTTGAACAGTTCGGTTTTTTCGACGATCGGCAGCCGGATTTCGCTGTAACCGTAAGCGCCGAGAACTTCCCTGATGCATTGTTCCGCATACTGCCAGAGCGGAGTCTGTTCGGGCAGCACATCGTGCATCCCGCGAATTGCTTGTATATTATTTGCCATATTTAAATAGGGATGCCACGGATTTAAATAATCCTCTCATTAATAACAGGTAAATATCAAAAGAGACGAAAGGCAAAGGATAAAAGGCGAAAGCTGTGTTTTTTGCCCTTCGCCTTTTGCCCTTCGCCCTTTAATTAAAAATCTTTAACCCCTCCGATTTTTTTTGCTTCGTTTGAAAGGGGAAATTTTTCCAGCAATAAGTGTCTATATTCCCTGGCCAACTCTTTATTGCCCAGTGCCCGCTCAGCTTGAGCAGCAAACCATAAGGTTTCGGCTGTATGGGATGCAACGCCCAGATAGCGCTGCAAAAAGCCTTTTGCCGCCCAATAATCGCCTTTTTCATAGGCAATTTTTTGCATTTCCGATAAGGCCGGCGCATAGGCTTTGTTAAATTGCAGCGCCTGCCTGAAATAATTCTCGGCTTGTTGTTTTTGCCCAATGCCGAGCTGGCATCGTCCGGCATTGGTTAATGCCAGCCACTGCCTGTCGTTTAACGGGCTTGAACTCGCCTGGACCAATAACGCCATGCCGTCTTCAAACTTGCCATGCTCACAGAGGAAACGACCGAAATTATTTTTTACGCCTAAATCATCAGGGGTCAGATCCAGCGCGGTCTCATAATGCTCTTTAGCGTTGTCGGGTTGATTTAATTTTTCATACAAAAAAGCCAGCGCATTATGCGCCTGTGTATTATGGGAATCTTCGTCTAATGCCAGCAGCAAGTTATCCCGGGCCAGTTCCAGCTTATTCATGCCCAGGTAGCGTACGCCCAGCTGTAAATGTATATCGCCGGAATCATCTTCTTTAGTGTCGTTCGCCGAACCGCAGGCCACCAACGCCGCAACGAGCAAGCCGGTTGCAAACCGGTTAATCATTTTTGCTGAATCAAGCCGCACGTTCGGAACCAGCCGGTTGGATTTTCAAATGTCTGCGGCTTTTATCTTTAACCTGCCCTACCAACTGGCCGCAGGCCGCATCAATATCTTCACCGCGCGTCTTCCTGACCGTGGTAACGATGCCTGCATCATTGAGCAATGTTTTAAACCGGTTGATTGCTTCATTGCTTGAACAGCGGTAAGGCGACGACGGAAACGGGTTAAACGGTATTAAGTTGACTTTTGCAGGTACCGTTTTTAGCAGCTTGATAAGTCCCCGCGCATCCTGCATCGAGTCGTTAACGCCGTCCAGCATCACATATTCAAACGTGACGGTGCGCCGCGGCGCTATCTTTGCGTTATCCCGGCACGCTTCCATTAATTCCTTCAATGGATATTTTTTATTGATCGGAACCAATTCATCCCTCAGTTCATCGGTTACCGCATGCAACGACACCGCAAGACTGACATCGCAGACCTGGGTCAACCGGTACATGGCCGGCACTACGCCCGAGGTGCTGACGGTCACCCGGCGCTTGGACAGCCCGAAGGTGAAATCGTCCATCATCAGGTTCATGGCCGCGACGGCATTGTCGAAGTTAAGCAACGGTTCGCCCATGCCCATCATGACCACATTGGTAATTCTTTTTTCCGCGCCCAAGCGTTTTTGCGCAATAAATAACTGGCCGATAATCTCAGCCGTGGTCAGGTTGCGGTTAAAGCCTTGCTGGGCGGTGGAGCAAAAGGTGCAAGCCAACGCGCAGCCGACTTGCGATGAGACACATAAGGTGCCGCGTCCCTCTTCCGGGATAAAAACCGTTTCAATCCGGTTGCCGCAACTAGTCTGCATGACCCATTTGCAGGTGCCGTCGGTCGCGATTTTTTCCAGCACGATTTCAGGCGTTGCTATGTAACAGTTTTCAGTTAAATAAGCGCGTAGCGGCTTGCTCAAGTTGGTCATCAGGTCGAAGTCTTCGACGCCTTCCTGATAGATCCACTTAAGCAATTGTGTCGCCCGAAAAGGCTTCTCGCCTAACTCGACAAAAAAGGCCGCAAGGCCTTTTCTGTCGAAATCGAGCAAATTGATGGTTTTGGTATTAACGGGTTCTTGCACAGATTTCATTGTCTGAGAAAAAGTAAGCAATTTCCCTTTGAGCAGTTTCAAGAGCGTCTGAACCGTGTACGGCATTTTCATCAATGCTGTTCGCAAAATCAGCGCGGATAGTTCCGGCAGCCGCTTCTTTAGGGTTGGTGGCCCCCATGATTTCGCGGTGTTTCAGAACTGCGTTTTCGCCTTCCAGCACTTGCATGATCACGGGGCCTGAAATCATGAATGCGACCAAATCATTAAAGAAACCGCGCTCGCTGTGTTCTGCGTAAAAACCTTCGGCCTGTTCTTTAGTCAAGTGCAGCATTTTTGCGGCAACGATTTTCAAATCGTTCTTTTCAAAGCGGCTGTAGATTTCGCCGATTACGTTTTTTGCTACGGCATCAGGTTTAATGATTGAAAAAGTGCGTTCTATCGCCATTTGTTTAAAACTCCAAGTGTGAATAAATAGTTATAAGCGGCTGATTATACCTGACTAAGGTAATTTCCGAGAAAGAATGTCCCATCAAACCTAGAAAAATCATTTCGTCCACGAAAAGCACGAAAGACACGAAAAAAAACACGAAAATTTCCAAAGAAATACCTGACTGTAAGTCGACACCTAAAAGGTGAAGAGGGGTTGTAATACATCATGTTGATTTATTTAGTGTCTTTCGTGTATTTCGTGTATTTCGTGGACAATTATTTAAAAGCCACCTAAGGCCTGCCATCCAATTCTGCGCCCTCTTTTACCGGGATCATCAAATCCTCAGCACTGATACCCAACAGTAAAGCCGCAGGACTGGCGATAAAAATAGAGGAATAAGTCCCGAAAAATACGCCGAATAACAGCACAACGGAAAAATTATGGATCACTTCACCGCCCAGAAAGAACAACGAAACCAGCACCAGCAGCACCGTCAATGAAGTCATAATGGTACGGCTTAAGGTGACGTTGACCGAAATATTCATGATTTCCTCGGTCGATTTACCTCTTAATGCCCGGAAATTTTCGCGGATACGGTCATAAACGACGATGGTATCGTTCAACGAATAACCGATCAGCGCCAGAACCGCCGCCAATACCGTCAGATCAAACTCCAGACCCAATACAGAGAACAAGCCCAGCGTCACGATGACGTCATGCAAAGTCGCGATGATCGCGCCTACCGAGAACTTCCATTCAAAACGCCAAGCCACATAAATCAAAATGCATATCGTTGAATACAACAACGCCAAGAAACCGTCTTCTGCCAGATCATCGCCGACCTGGGGACCGACGAATTCAACACGGCGCACACTGGCCGGTTCTGCGGTATTTTTGTTAATGGCTTCAAGTACTTTAGCGCTTAATTCGACGCTGCTAACCCCTTCTTGCGGCTTCAGCCGAATCAGGACGTCTTTTGTGGTACCGAAATTCTGCACCGTGGCGTCGCTAAAGCCTTCAGTATCCAAGGTGTTGCGCAACACGGTTAAATCGGCTGTTTTTTGATAGCCCACTTCGATCAAGGTACCGCCGGTGAAATCGATCCCCATTTGCAAACCGCGTACAGCCAGCGATCCGATCGAAACAAGCGTCAGCACAGCGGAAAATATCAGTGCTATATTCCGGTTACCTATAAAATTTATATCGTTTTTAAACATATTTAATCTTCTATGTAGGGGCAATCCCTTGTGG
>JBAQYH010000031.1:0-3489 GCA_049299935.1 Methylobacter sp.
AGCATCCGTTGACCGCTCCCATCGCTGAAAAACTCTCTCCTTGGGACGGCTGTTTCCAAAGCGTCTATGCAATGAGTTTAATGATCCTGACCGGCAAAATCAGTATTCAAGACATTCGCCTCGAATGGTCAGCGCAGATTGAAGCCTGCCGGCGGAAAAAACTGCTGTTTTTAAACTCCCATGAGCATATCCACATGTTGCCGGTTCTGTTCCCGCTGGCATTAGAGCTGGCTCAGGACTACGGCATACCCCACGTACGCCTCACTCGAACCGAATGGCTCGCGCCTTTCGGGCTTTCGGCACTGATTCGCAATACCCTGATGCAATCCATGCAAACCATTAATCAATTTCGGTTTAACGTAAAAACGCCGATATTTTTAGGCCTGCATCGAAGCGGAAAACTTGATTACGAATATTTGGAAACCATTTTCTCAAAACTTAAGCCGGGGGAAAGCTATGAGTTGATGTGCCATCCAGGGCGGTTTGACCCCAATGACATTTCAGATCCCAAACTGATGTCTTACCATCATTGGGAGGAAGAGTTGGCGTTATTACTAAACCCAAAAGTTCACGCCTTGTATGAAAAATTTGGCATCCGTTTAAGCCATTATCAAAATTAGAATAATAAGAACCATGAATTTAACCACCAAAGAAAGCCCCATGATCAGCATCGTAATTCCCGCCTACAATGAAAGCCGGGGTATCAAAGACACCCTGACTCAAGTTGCCTGGATTTTGGACGCTTGCGGAACCGCTTGGGAAATTATCGTCGTCGATGACGGCAGCAGCGATCAAACCTATCAGCAGCTATGCGGCCTTTCCGAAGCCGACCCGAGAATCAAAGGCATTGCGTTAAGCCGCAATTTTGGCAAGGAAGGGGCGATGCTTGCAGGGCTTGAATATGCCGCAGGCCAGGCGGTTGTCATTTTGGATGCCGATCTCCAGCATCCGCCAAGCTTGATTCCTGAAATGCTCGACAAATGGCGTTCGGGCGCACAAATCGTTCATGCGGTTAAGCGCAGCCGCAAGGAAGATTCGGTAGGGAAAAAAGCCGCCGCTTATTGCATCAATCAGCTGATCTCGAATTTCGGAGGCATCAATATAAACAATTCTTCCGATTTTAAATTATTGGATAGAGAGATCGTGGATATCATCGTTCAAAGGCTTCCTGAAAGGGACCGGTTTTTCCGGGGACTGACCAGCTGGATCGGGTTTTCGGAAGAATATATTTATTTCGACGTGGCCAGCCGCCAAGGCGATGAAAGCAAATGGTCTTTCTGGTCGCTGCTGGAATTAGCCATCACGGCGCTGACCTCGTTTACCTGCGCGCCATTAAGGATTATAACTTTCTTAGGGATTGCGACCTTGTTACTGGGATTTTTTGTCGCCAGCGATGCCATTTGGTCCCTCATCCACGGCCAGGCTGTTTCCGGCTACGCAACTATCATCATCTGCCTGCTATTGCTTGGCAGCTTTATTATGATCAGCTTGGGCCTCATCGGCGAATACATCGCCAAGATCTATGAAGAGGTTAAGGCCAGACCCCATTACCTGGTCAAAGCCAGTGTCGGCATCGAAAACAAGAAGTCCGGATGAACCTATCCGTAGGCCATCACCCAAAGGGTAAAAGACTGCACGAATTATTGTAACTATTCAGCGTATTCCCAATAGAACACGGATGACACGGATAGGGCGGATTTACACGGATTTTTAGCCCAAGCCAAGTCTGATTATGCTTTTAAATCCGTGTTTATCCGTTTAATCTGTGTCATCTGTGTTCCATTTCTCTATGTGCTGAATAGTTACGAATTATTTCGTGTCGCCTACTTTTGGCTTTCGTGATTTTCGTGGACCAACTGCGATTTTTAGGATGAACGGCACCCGGTTACAGGGTGAACTTGCATGAAGCCTCGCCCGGTATACGAGGCTTGATTGCCCACAGGTAATGCACTTCTTTGCCCCGTGCTCCGCGGCCCCATGTAAGGGAAAACTCCCCTTTTACAGAAGCTTGACTGAATAAGAGTGCATAAGGGTTGGGATCTGTCTCTGATTTAGCCGTCAGAATAAACGCGCCGCACGCGTCCACATCGTGTGCGGTCACCCAGGGCGCTTCTTCAACCTTATTGTCGATGAACAAGGCGGGTTCCGGGCGCGCATGAAGCAGCACATTGCCGCCGGTCCAGGCATCCGAGATCACGATTGCTAACGGCTCCTTTTGCTGCTCACGCCAAATTTCAGCCACTTTGCCGGCCAACTCCTTACTTGGAAAGTTCGACCTGGCCGCGCGGCCGACGGCGTTTGGGTAGATCACAGATCCCACGAAGAAAACAATCAAAATGCCGGCATGCGTTGTCCAGGCCAACCAGCTGGCACTTTTCAAAAGCTGCGTTTCATCGAGCCGGTCATAAAAGCACTTTGTTATCAAAATGCCGACAGGCAGGAAAAAAGCGCTGACCCAGTTGCTGTTCAACGGACTTCCGGTTAACAGCGGCGTCATCAAAGCCAATAGCAACGGCGTTAACAGTACGGTCAACAAGAAACGCAGGTCGCGGTTATCTCCAGGCGACTCGGATGCAGGGAGCGTCGAGACCCCGATAGCGCCTTTCCTTCTCAAGTACCAAATCCCCAGCAGCAGCGGCAACATAAAGCTAAAGCGAATCATTTGGTTGACGAAAAAAACCAGGTAAATATTCAGCCTGCTTCCCGATATAGCCAATTTGTTATGAATATAGGTGAACGGAAGCCAATTATTCTCGGCCAGCCAGACAACATGCGGGGAAATTACCAACATAAACACAACGCTACTGACCAGCAAGCCCAGAATCACGCGAGTGTCCGTCCATAGCCGCTGCCAGGTTATATAGACGAAGAAGCCGGCCAGTATCAATGCCGCACTGTATTTTGTGAGCATCGCCAGACCGCAAACAAGGCCCAGCCAGAGCCAAGTTGAAGTGCGCGAAGGATACCGAAGCGCGCAGTAAAAGTAATACAACGCCGCCGCTGTAAACGGTAACGAAACCGTGTTGTGATTGAATGCCAGCGCCCTGAAGTTATGGTACGCAATTAGCGAGGTAACCAGTACGGCGGTGATCGCCAACTTTCTCGGCAGCATTTGTTTAGCGAGCAGCCAAACATAGACCAGCGCGATCAGGTTGCAGCTTTGCGCCGCGAACGCAGTGAGCCCCATGGACGGTCCGCCGAACAAGGCATTTAAGACATGCAGTAATGCGGACGGCAGCGGCGGGTGTTTGTAGTAACCCCATTGCCAGCTTTGCGACCAGGCCACTTGCTCAACGCTATCCAGCTCTGTGGATAGCGGAAGAAATGCCGCAAGCAGTGTCCAAGAAATTAAATAAACACCCCAAAAGATGAATAAGACAAACTCATTTTTATGAGCCGCAGTGAAAAAGAATAACTTATCCTTACTTAACCTAATCGAATCGAGCATTATGGTGAAACGTTTATAATTATTGGGCCGGGTGATTAATA
>JBAQYH010000032.1:0-1709 GCA_049299935.1 Methylobacter sp.
GACAACGTGAGCGGTAGCCTTGCGCTTTCCAGCCTGACGCCCTTGCCCGGAGAAACATTGACCATGACGGGCGTGCTCAACAACATCGGTGCGCTTAATCTTGCTGGCATTGCCACGCAGTTCCGCATAGTCGATCCGACCGCCCCCGACGCGCCGCTATTTACCCAAAACGCCGGCGTCGATCTCGCTGCCGGCGCCGGAAACACAAGCAGCGCCAACTGGGTTGTCGTCGGCGCGCTCGGCGCCAGGCTGAGCGCGATTTATAGCGCCAGCCTCGGCGGCCAGACCGTCACCATCGGCAAGCAGGATTTCCAGCTTTTGCAAAAGCTGGCCGACAGGGTCAAGGGCAGCGTCACGCTTAGCAGCGCCACGCCGTTGCCGGGCGACGATCTGGGCATCAGCGCCGACATCGTGAATCAAAGCGCGGTGGCGCTTCCCGGCTTGGCCGTCAGGCTGGTCGTCGTCGATCCGCAAACGCCCGATGCGGTGCTCTATTCCAAGAACGCCACCCTCGATCTGGGCGGAGGCCAGACCCAGGTCGTCAACGGCAACTGGGTCGTCAACGCTCCCGCCTATGCCCAGTTGGAAGTGCGCGTGCTTGCCGGGACGGAAAACGTGTTGCTTGCCAGCCGGCCTTTCAGCGTCAAGCCCAAGGCTGTGGTGAGCGCCGCCCAGGAATTGGGAGGGCGTATTCTGGTCTATTTTTCCTGCCGCCCGGATTGGGACGATCATGATCGTTACCAATATTGGGAGCGCAAGGCGCCGTGTTTCGGCGAGCGTCGGCAATTCATCGACAACCTGCTGAACAGCCTCGGTGTTCCTCATGCCATCGTCGATGACGAAGAGGAATTTGCGGACGCGTTCAGAAACCATCGCTACAACGCCTATTGGTTGCTCGGCGCGTTTACGCACTTTACCGGCAAACTGGTCGATGAGATCAAGGAATCGGTATATCGCGGCGATGCGCTGATACTCGATTCCGGCTTGCAAGCTTGGCGCAATTGGGACTTGCTGGAGACATCCGGGGCGCGTTATCGCGGCAGGTTGTACTTCATGCGCCAGGACATCGCGACGCTCGGCAAGCTTTTTACCGCGGTCAGTCTCGCCACGGAAGGCCGGCCTCTGATGTTGGAAGCCGGTAACGGCGCGACCGAAGCCGTGTATCAGACGAATCTGGTCAGCAATATCGACGATGACGACGACGATAAGCTGGGCGAACGCGACGATCATGATAAAAAAACATCCCGCACCAGGCCAACGACTTTCCCGGCCATCGTCTCCAATGTTTACGGCAAAGGCAGAGTGCTGCTGTTCAACTTCGATTTGCTGGATACGTTGATGCATACCCAGGACTCGAATTGGGCCGTGCTTGCGAAAGATGCGTTTGCCTATCTCAAGCCCCAGGATGCCAGTATTTCGATGCTCGGCGGCAGCATTCCGCTCGATATTCGTTTGTCCAGCAAAGAGGGCGAAGCCACGGTCAAGGCGCAGCTTACCTTGCCGCCGGGGGCGTCGCTGGTTGACAGCAAGCCTGCGTCCGTCGTCGAAGAGGGCAAGCCGACTTGGACCGTGACCGTCAAGCAGTCCGAATCCCAGGTTATTCAAACCGCGCTCAGCGGACCTGTCCAGCCCGGCGATGCGCACGTCGTCACCCAAGTCAGCGATGTTGCCGGCGGCGCCGGCATTGCCACGCTGGACACCGGCTACAC
>JBAQYH010000033.1:0-3410 GCA_049299935.1 Methylobacter sp.
GTGCTGAAGGCTTCACAGGCTCCACCGCACGAGCGGCCGCCGCAACCTCAGGCGGTTTTTGAGAAACCTGTAAAGCAGCCACATAAGGCGTCCTTACCAGCGTAGCCGTACCTGGATTTAAAATAGCCGTATCAACCGTTATCTTGCCTGGAGGAGCAAGAGTGCCCTTTGCCCAGGCAAAAGTACCGTCCGGTCTTAAGACGACGCTATCGGGGACGACCCAAGTCTTGCCCCCGTCAAGCGAAACGCGCACGTTTTTAGGATCAAAATTATCCCCAACAACCTTGCCGATGCCCGATATAGTGTGCAACGTGCTACCATCATTGGGAATAGTAATCGTCGGCTCAATCCCCTGAGCAGGTTCAGATTCAGCCATGCCCGGTTGAATTTGTACGAGCGCCAAAACCAGCGCCAGCCATTTCAGGAGTTCTTTATTCATGATTTTCATAACAATCCCAAGACTACATTGATCAATAAATATGAGCGACTTGATTGTTGCTCTTGATACAGCTCACTGGGGACTCAAAACTACAGACCGCCCCATAACCGGTAATACACTTTAAAAGTAGGTTATCATAAAAACTTCTTCCACTGCAAAATACAAAACACGCTCATGGACATAATAGGCATTCTACAGACGGCGTAATGACTTAGCACAATGCACCATACCTCTTACGTTACCCCGCCCTTAAGCATTACGATCAACCGAAAGACTTAATCAAGGATACCTTAATGCCAACCACCGTATTGGGTAGTCGGATCACCGCGCCAACCCGTTGTGGTTTTGTTAGCGTCGGGCGTGTGAACGGTATCCGCCGCAGCGCGAGTCATATTGGCATGAGTGTAGCCTCCCATCGCTTTTGCAGCCTTGGCAATCGCCGTTGTTAATGGATTAATCTCATATTTCGTAATCGTGTCATGAATGACTGCGGCGACTAATTTTTCCGCGTCCGATTCAGAGGAAAACGTCAACAAAATCGGCAAAACCGTATTAGCTGGAATTTCCACGCTGTAATGGCCGTTTTCGACTGCCACGCTGGTAATAAGACGATCGTTTTCATCGGTTACCTTCACAGTGCCAGTTTTAATGACGCCTTTGTTATTGCTGACCACTCCCTCCAGGATTGTGGTTTTAGCGTATTTTTTTATTACGGACGGATTCGCTTTAGCCGTTTTTTGCTCTTGCTCGCAGCCAGTGACGGCAAAACTACTTAAGATCACCAGCAGTATCGTAAATAAATTTGTGTGATTCATAAAACCTCCTCATCGTTTGGATAGGTAGAGGCTATAGACGAAACCCGTCATAGTCAATCACCTGTGAGATAGGTTTCGTTACGTTCCACCGGCCCAACAAGCCATTCTGTATGCATCGCCAATCATCGCATACAGTAGCCGGATCAACAGATATGTAATCACTTTGTCTTTTAATTAAACAATTGCTTATAATTGAAACTGCAAAGTTACTCATTTACAAAGCTTGATTCCCCTCATGTCGGCGGAAATTATGTCAAGCCTTGACCCACTCAAGAGAATCCCATGGCCAATACAAGAAAAAAAGTAATTCTATCAGCAGCGTTCCTATGTTTGGCCGGATGCGCCGGTGTTAAAGACTTACTAACCCCTTCTTTGAGTGAAATTAAAGACCCGTTTGATGGTTCCATTATTGCCTCGCAGCCTCCAGTTTGCGCTGCATCCAGCTTGCTGGAAGACTGGCATACCTTGGGCTTTGAGTGGAACAAAAAATATCCGGACGTGGTTTTTATCGATATTGGTGAAGATGGAATTATTAACGTAAAGAGTGTTGCATTCAATGTAGACGGCCAAATTATTGAGAATATTAGGGTGGCTAGCCCTTTTGCAAAATATGGCAGCTGGGCCAATCGCCGCCTTGTGCTACCCATAAGCGACTTCGTGAAGATTGCCCAAGGAAATCACGTAAAAATGAAGATTAACCAAATAGATACGTATTCATTCTCCTCATTCGGCAACAGCCATCCAGGCGCCGTTGTAAGCGAGAAGTTTCCGCCATTTCTCCAGTATCTTAAAGCTAACAATGCAATACCAAACTAATGCGGTATTAGTTTCGCTTCATTAGAAGCGCCTCAAACTGTTCAATAGGAACCGGCCTGCCGAGAATAGATAACCTTGGCAGACCTGGCAGTCATACCGCTCCAGGAAAGCGCTCTGTGCTTCCGTCTCGACGCCCTCGGCGATAACCTCCATGCCAAGATTAGTGGTCATCGCAATAATGGTCTGCACAATGACGGCATCATCCGGGCCGATGACGATGTCGTGCACAAAACTTTGATCGATCTTAAGCTGGTCGATGAGTCGCCGGTACCGAAGTCATCCATCGAAAAACGTACGCCGATTTCCCGGAGTGCATTGATCTTAAGGATAGTATCATCGATGTCATCGAGCACCATGGATTCGGCCAGCTTCAGCTTGAGTCTACCGGGTTTGATCGCGCTATGCCGCAGAACGTCAAACACTTTCTCCACAAAATCAGCTTGGCGGAACTGCCTTGCGCTGATGTTGACGGCCAGTTGCAAATGCCGAGTATGCTCACTGGCTTCCCAGCGTTTGATTTGAGCGCAAGCCATCTCCAGCACCCATTGCCCAATAGGCAATATCAAGCCGGTTTCCTCGGCCACCGGGATAAAATCCGCAGGAGCAACCAAGCCCCGCTACGGATGCTGCCAGCGGATCAGCACTTCCGCGCCGATGACCTGGTCGTTGTGATAAACCTGTAGCTGGTAATACAGCTCGAATTGATCTTCAGCCGTTGAGCAAGAGACTATCACGCCGATGCAGATCTACTGGCTGCTGAACACGCTGATCAACGACCTAACCGCAACGCTTCACTAAGACATAAGCTGATCACAAGCCCGGCACGGCCAATGCTAAAGCCACGCTCAGTACCAAGCTAAAGACCAACCAACGCCCACACCTTCCCTACTCAGCCGAAAATCACTCCTACTGGCCCGCGCGGTTTGCGCAAAAAATTTTTGCATCGAAATAAATTTTAAAACAATGGGTACAGCTGATGTAGCGGAATTGCTAGGTACCTAGCGAATAGAAATAAAAAATTAAAATGGAAACTTTTGAACTGATACGACAATTAGTGACAGCTATTAACCGCCAATTTTCGCCATATTGTTTATTTGGAATATGATTTTTGCTTTAAAATCAAAAATCTATATGGCGGAGAGTGAGGGATTCGAACCCTCGATGCGCTTTTGGCACATACTCCCTTAGCAGGGGAGCGCCTTCGGCCTCTCGGCCAACTCTCCATATATATGATCTATCCCTTAAGCTACAGCCTTGTGCCTAGAGATAATTTTGAGAGGGAACCTCCCAAAAAACTAACATAAATCCTTTTTTATCTAACGATGTTAAAGTGCGAACAC
>JBAQYH010000034.1:0-1932 GCA_049299935.1 Methylobacter sp.
GGAGGCAAGTTAAAAAACTGAACTAATTGCACGACTTTCTCTGAATTAAGTGCAACTATTTATTCCATTGACGGAATATTCTTTCAAGGTTACATTGATCATATGAGTTGGGATATAGAATACACCGATGAATTCGGAATGTGGTGGAACAGTTTGTCTGAAGACGAGCAAGCCAGGTAGGGTGCGCATCGCGCACCATTTACGAATATCGGAATGGCTTAAAACATTGCAATGGGTAATCCATTTCACGCATAAATATTTCCAATATGCTTGGATTCCGAAAATGGGCGCGATGCGCCCCCTACAGGGCTATTTTAAAAGGCTTCAACGAACAATCCATTTCGGGTATCACGATTTCCAGCAAGGTTGAATTTCGCTATGCAGGAGGTAGAGCAACTCAGGAGCAGTTGCCGAGGCGACGCAAAAGAAAGTAACTCGCCTTCGGGTACAACAGGTAAAGACTGCGTAACATCAGTTATAATCACGGATGAAATCAAATTGCATACCCTATCGATCAATAATGCATTCACTCCGATTTAAATTTTCATTAGCGCTTATTATTACCAGTATGAGTGCTGTTATCGTTGTCGGTATTATTGCCCAGTGGCGGGTATCGACAAGATTCGATCAAATAGCGATGGAACGCGCTTTTGAAAATTTTCAAGCGGATGTTAGGGCTTATATTGCCTCTTACGGGTCTTGGAACGAGGCACGACAGGTCGAACGGTTTGGCCAGTTTGTCAGGCGCAGGCACGTGCCAACAGGTGCACATCCCGATGAACCGTTCTTTTCCAGGCCTGAAGACCGGATAGAACCTGCCGGGCGGCGATTAAAGCCGCCGATGCCGGATGAGCCGGAGTGGGCTCCGCCGTTCCTGTTCATATTGCTCGATCCGCAAGGTAAGGTATTACTGGGTGGCGGAAAATATGAAGATGGAGAATTTGTGCCGGTATCGGACCGCTTGGGAGTGACTCCGATTATGCTGGAAAATCAGGTGCTGGCATTGGCGATTCCGCAGGGCAAGCCCAATTTATCTGCGATAGACCGGAATTATCTGGCGATAATCAGGGAAGCACTGATCTATGCATTTATTGTTGCCGGCACATTGGCGATTTTTCTCGGCTTTCTGTTCAGCAAACGCTTAAGCAAGTCGCTTCATGAGCTGACAACGGCTATCAGGGCCATGAGCCAAGGGGAACTCCGCCAGACAGTGGCGGTGCATGGTAAGGATGAAACCGCTATTCTTGCTGAAGCATTTAATCGTATGAGCGCTGATCTTGCCCATGCTTATGAGAAACTGGAGGAGTCCAACTGCACTATTAGTGAGCAGGCCTTACTTTTAAAAGAGCTGAGCATCCGTGATGAATTGACTCAACTTTATAATCGCCGCTATTTTAATGAGCAGGCGAATAAGCTTTTTATTCAGATGAAACGGTATAAGCATCCATTGAGTTTTATGATTGGTGATATTGATCATTTTAAGCAGGTAAATGACAAGTTTTCTCACGCCACCGGCGATGAAGTGCTAAAAGCAGTTTCCGATATATTGGACGATGGCACACGCGCAAGCGATATTGTCGCCCGTTATGGCGGCGAAGAATTTGTCGTTATTTTTCCTGAAACGCCGTTGATGCGAGCAGTGGAACAATGCGAAAGACTACGTAAAATGATTGAAAATTTCCCTTGGTCAACCATACATCCTGAGCTTCAGGTTACTATGAGCATAGGCCTAAATGACGATCTTAGCTTTGACGGCTTCGAACAGATGCTGGCAGCAGCCGATAATAATCTGTTTCAAGCAAAAGCCGACGGCAGAAACCGGCTTTGTTATTAATCCCGGATGCACCAAACCATAATCAATTGAGTTAATGACTTGAGTCGATTTCCCAACGTCCTTTTCTGCTACGGTCGTAAAGCGTCAGCACAAATTTA
>JBAQYH010000035.1:0-4005 GCA_049299935.1 Methylobacter sp.
GAAGCCAAGCAGGCTGAAATCGCCAAAGCAAAAGCCGAAGCCGCCGAGCAAGCCAAAGCCGAAGCCAAGCAGGCTGAAATCGCCAAGGCAAAAGCCGAGGCCGCTGCACAGGCCAAAGCTGAGGCTGCCAAAGCCAAAGCGGCGGCAGAACAAGCCGAAGCCGCCAAAGCGAAAGCCGCCGCAGAAAAAGCAAAAGCGGAGGCCGCCGCACAGGCCAAGGCTGAGGCTGCCAAAGCCAAAGCGGCGGCAGAACAAGCCGAAGCCGCCAAGGCGAAAGCCGCAGCGGAAAAAGCAAAAGCCGAAGCCACCGCACAGGCCAAGGCCGAAGCAGAACGGGCCGAAGCCGCTAAAGCGAAAGCCGCAGCGGAAAAAGCAAAAGCCGAAGCCGCCGCACAGGCCAAGGCTGAAGCAGAGCGGGCGGAAGCCGCCAAGGCCAAAGCAGAGGCGGAACAGGCCGAGGCGGCAAGGATGGCGGCAGAGCAGGCGAGAATGGATGCCGAAGAAGATAAGCTGGCGATGAAAACAGCCGTAGCAGCCATAACGCAAAAAGTAGCCCGGAGCTGGATTCGACCGGTTTCCG
This sequence comes from Methylobacter sp., assembly GCA_049299935.1. GTDB lineage: Bacteria > Pseudomonadota > Gammaproteobacteria > Methylococcales > Methylomonadaceae > Methylobacter_A. Next base: position 581 of record JBAQYH010000035.1, read on the forward strand.
CTTCAGAAGGTTTGAAGTGTACAATTCAGGTCAGGCTGATGTCCGACGGTACAGTGATAGATGCCGTAGTGGTTACTTCCAGCGGCGATGAGGGTTTTGATCGTTCAGCGGAAAATGCGGTACACAAAGCATCGCCGCTCCCGGTGCCTAAAGATAAGGAGTTATCTGCTAAGGAATTTAAGTCATTTAAGTTTTTGTTTGATCCAGATCGTTCCAGATAATCAGAAACAAGGTATTATCATCACAATGATGTCGTTGATTATTTAATGGTCTTTTTTCAGTTAAATTACTGAGGTAAACAAGTGAGTTTATTTAGAAAAATTTTGTTGATTGGTCTGGTTGGTTTCTATATGCCAAGTAGCTATGCCGAGATGACGATTGAAATTACTGAAGGCATTGAGAGTGCATTGCCTATTTCAGTGGTTCCTTTTGCCATGCAAGGGGCATCGGGCGTTCCTGTCGATGTCAGTTTTGTTGTCGATGCGGATTTAGGGCGTAGCGGTTATTTTAAAACGTTGGATAAGCAAAGCATGCCGGGTCGGCCCAGTACTGCGGAAGCGGTCCAGTTTAAGGACTGGCAGGCTTTGGGCCAGAATTACCTGGTTATCGGCCAGGTGACTGAAGACCGTGGCCAGTACAATGTTCAGTTTCAGTTGTTTGATGTCTATAAGGGCGAACAACTAATGGGCTACCGAATGGCGTCATCCGCGGGCGATTTGCGCAGAACGGCTCATCACATCAGCGATCTTATCTTTGAGAAATTAACCGGTAAAAAAGGTGTTTTCAGCGGCCGGATTGCTTACATTACCAGCAGCGGGCAAGGCCGAAAAAGCACCCATAAACTGCAAGTTTCAGATGCGGATGGATTTAATGCGCAAACAATAGCCTCATCTGCCGAGCCGTTGATGTCGCCTGCGTGGTCGCCTGACGGCAGGAAAATAGCTTACGTGTCGTTTGAGAAAAAATCAGCCGCAGTTTATATCCAGACCTTGGCTACCGGAGAGAGAGTCAGGGTTGCCGAATTCCCCGGCATCAATGGCGCGCCTTCATGGTCGCCCGATGGGGCAAAGTTGGCTTTGACGTTATCTAAAGACGGCAGTCCCGATATTTACACCCTAAATCTGGTGACGCGTGCCTTAACTAAATTGACCAAGAGTTTTGCGATTGACACCGAGCCAACCTGGTCTCCCGACGGAAGCAGTATTGTTTTCACGTCGGACCGAGGCGGAAAGCCGCAGTTGTATATTATGCCAAGCCAAGGTGGAGAAGAAAAAAGGCTGACGTTTTCAGGAAGTTATAATGCCAGGGCCAGTTTTTCACCGGACGGCAGAAGCATAGCCATGGTACATGGCAATGGCAGCGATTATCGTATTGCCGTTATGGATATGGCCACCAAGGCGGTTAATGTAATTACTGATGGCCGATCCGATGAATCCCCAAGCTTTGCACCGAATGGCAGCATGATTTTGTATGCTTCGCGAAAAGGCAATGCGGGTTACTTATCGGCCGTATCATTGGATGGTAAAATGCAACAGAAGCTGGTGTTTGATAGCAGTGAAATTCGCGAACCTGCCTGGTCGCCCTAGTTAGGTTGGGTATAACACGATTTTTTATATATTATTTTTTGGAAATTAAAAATGAAATTGAATAAAACAGTATTAGCATTGGCAATAAGCGCAGTAATTCTATCGGGTTGTAGCGAAGATGAAAAAGATGCGAGTCTTACTGACGGCACTCAAAACGCAGCCAGCGGAATCAACGATGCATCAACCAGCGGTTTAAATAATGGATCAAATCTATCCGGGTCGGAAATGTATCCGAATGCCGGCATAGGCCCAGAGTTCAGCGATCCTAACAACCCGCTGTCAAAAAGCACAATCTATTTTATGCTGGATAGCAGTCAGGTTCAGAACGATTTTGTTCCTGTCATCGCAGCCCATGCTCAATATCTGGTAGCGCATCCTGATCAGCGCGTTGTGATGGAAGGTCATGGCGATGAGCGCGGTTCTCGTGAGTACAACATCGCACTGGGCGAGCAGCGCGCAAAATCCATAGTCAGCATGATGAAGGTTCAAGGCGTTTCTGACGGCCAGTTACAAGTCGTCAGTTACGGTGAAGAAAAGCCGGCGTCAGCAGGGCACGACGAAGCCTCCTGGGAGCTTAATCGTCGCGTTGAGATCGTTTATCAAAGCAAATAAAGGCAAATAAATGAAAGCTCGTCTTATCATGTTGCTGTGTGCTTGCAGCGCTGTCCATGCGGAACCTTTACCGCCGGTTATTGATAATTCCATGTATCCGGAGGCTGAAGTCAGTACCGCAAAACCTTCATCAACTAATGCGGTATATGAGATGATGGGGAGGCTGGAGCAATTGCAAGCTGAAGTGCAGCAACTGACAGGCAGGGTAGAAGAGCAGGCCAATCTTATTGCCGAGATGAAAAAATCTCAAGGCACTATGTATTCTGACTTTGATGAGCGTATGCAAAGCCTTGAGAAAAAAACAGAAGGTGTTAAGCCGGCGGCGGCTGAAAGCGTTCAAACGCAAGATACTTCAATTGGAGCCGAAGCCAAGGTGGCCGAGCCGCCAACCGCAGCTCCAGAGGCCAAGCAGGCGCCTGCACAGAAACAGGATACTGTGCAAGCCTCTGGCGAAGCTTCCGCTGCTCGCTTGCCTGTAGGCGATGAAAAACAGCAATACCAGCAAGCGTATGACGCGCTTAGGAATGGCCATAACGCCCAGGCAATTGCTGAATTCAATGCATTGCTGACTAAAAATCCGAAGGGCGAGTACGCAAATAATGCCCAGTATTGGCTAGGCGAGGCATACAGGGTTAACCAGGATATTGATTCAGCGCGCAAAGCTTTTAATAACGTTGTTGAGAATTATCCGGGCAGCTCAAAAGTGCCGGATGCCTTATTGAAGCTGGGTTCTATCGAGGTTGAGCAAAAAAATCCAGTCAAAGCGCGTGAGTATTTAACGCGCGTCACCGTGGATTTTCCCAGTTCGACAGCGGCCCGCTTGGCGGCAAAGAAATTACTTCTGCTTGATGACGTTAAACAGTAGTTGTGAGTTTGTTACGCATCACTGAAATCTTTTATTCGTTACAGGGCGAGTCGAATACGGTTGGTTTACCCACCGTGTTTATTCGACTCACCGGCTGTCCATTGAGATGCGTCTATTGCGATACGGCCTATGCTTTTACCGGCGGTAAAAAAATAGGGATTGATGCCGTAGTTGCGCAGGTTGAACAGTACGAAACCAAGTATATTACCGTAACCGGTGGCGAGCCTTTGGCGCAACCGGGTTGTCTTCAGTTAATGACAAAATTGCTCGATAAAGGTTATGTCGTTTCGCTTGAGACCAGCGGTGCGCTTGATGTGTCGGAAGTCGATCGTCGTGCAGTGAAAGTCATGGATCTTAAAACA
>JBAQYH010000036.1:0-7758 GCA_049299935.1 Methylobacter sp.
GGGCATTGATTTCCATGAAACGACCGCAGACGGCAAATTCTCCCTTGAGCCTGTTTACTGTTTAGGTAATTGCGCCTGTTCACCGGCTATGCAAATCGGCAAGAAAATTTACGGCCGCGTTTCAGCGGACAGCTTTGATGCTGTCATCAATAATACAGAGGCTTCAGCATGAGTATCACTATTTATGTTCCGTGCGATTCCAGCGCCGCGTCACTGGGTGCTGATCGCGTTGCTGCGGCTATTACTCAGGAAGCCGCAAAACGCGGTATCGATATTAATCTGGTCCGCAACGGCTCAAGAGGCATGTACTGGCTGGAGCCGCTGGTTGAAGTGGCGACCGGTAAAGGACGCACAGCCTTTGGCCCTGTTCAACCTAGCGACGTGCCCGGCTTGTTCGATGCAGGCTTTACAGAAGGCGGCGCACACGCGCTAAGCTTGGGTTTAACTGAAGAGCTTGATTATTTCAAGAAACAGCAACGTTTGACCTTTGCCAGAATCGGCAAAACCGATCCGGTCAGCTTGACCGATTATGTTGCAAATGACGGCTATCGCGGCTTAAAAAATGCGCTGGCCATGACTCAGGAACAAATCGTCCAAGCGGTAACCGATTCAGGTTTACGCGGCCGCGGCGGCGCGGCCTTTCCAACCGGCATTAAATGGAAGACGGTACTGAACACCGCATCACTGCAAAAATACATTATCTGTAATGCCGATGAAGGCGATTCCGGCACATTTTCCGACCGCATGGTTATGGAAGGCGATCCGTTCGTATTGATCGAAGGCATGACGATTGCGGGCTTAGCCGTCGATGCGACACAAGGCTATATCTACCTGCGTGTTGAATATCCTCACGCTTTAGAAGTGCTCAATGCAGCGATTGCAACCGCTTACAAGGAAGGTTACCTGGGCGACAATATCCAAGGCAGCGGCAAAACTTTTAATCTGGAAGTCAGACTGGGAGCAGGCGCTTATGTCTGCGGCGAAGAAACGTCATTAATGGAAAGCCTGGAAGGCAAACGCGGTTTGGTACGCTTTAAACCGCCCTTACCTGCCATTAGCGGTTTGTTCGGCCAACCCACCGTCGTAAACAACGTTATTTCACTGGCTTCAGTGCCGGTCATTCTGGATAAAGGCGGCGATTATTACCGCGATTACGGCATGGGGCGCTCACGCGGCACCTTGCCGGTGCAATTGGCCGGCAATATCAAGCGTCCCGGCTTGGTCGAGTTGGGCTTTGGTTTGACCTTGCGCGAATTGCTTTATGATTTCGGCGGCGGCTCAGCCTCCGGAAGACCGATTCGTGCAGTCCAGGTGGGCGGTCCGCTCGGCGCGTATCTGCCTGAATCGCAATTTGATACCCCCTTGGATTATGAAGCCTTTGCCGCCATATGGGCGGTATTGGGACATGGCGGCATCGTCGTTTTTGACGACACAGTCAATATGGCTGAAATGGCGCGCTATAGCATGGAATTTTGCAAAATCGAATCTTGCGGCAAATGTACACCTTGCCGTATTGGCTCCACCCGTGGCGTAGAAGTCATGGACGACATTATCAACGGTCGCAACCTCGACAAAAATATCCCTTTGTTACGTGATCTTTGCGACACCTTACTCAACGGCTCCCTCTGTGCATTAGGCGGTATGACGCCATACCCTGTACTGAGCGCTTTAAATCATTTCCCCGAAGATTTCGGGATAAATGCCAAAGCTACAGCCGCCTGATAATGATTTGAGGAGATTACAATGTCGATGAATAAAGAAAAAGATTTTGGCACACCGGCCGCTACCTGCGAAAACATGGTCACACTGGAGATTGATGGTTTTCAGGTAACGGCACCGGTAGGGACTTCAGTCATGCGCGCAGCAGCAAGCATCGGCATTGAAATCCCCAAATTATGCGCGACCGACAGCATGGAGCCCTTCGGTTCCTGTCGGCTTTGCGTGGTGCAGATAGAAGGCGGCAGAGGTATGCCCGCTTCATGTACTACACCGGTTGCGGAAGGTTTAAAAATCGTCACCCAGAATAAAAAACTGGCCGATGTGCGCCGCGGCATCATGGAACTGTATATTTCCGATCACCCGCTGGACTGCCTGACCTGTTCGGCCAATGGCGATTGCGAACTACAGGACATGGCAGGCGCCGTCGGCTTGCGCGAAGTGCGTTACAACCCGATTGAAACGCACCTGAACGCCGAAAAGGACCACAGCAACCCTTACTTCAGCTTCGACCCCACAAAATGCATCGTTTGTTCTCGCTGCGTCCGGGCCTGCGAAGAAACCCAAGGTACGTTTGCATTAACCATCGACGGCCGCGGCTTCGATTCCAAAGTATCGCCCAGCCAGAACCAGCCGTTCATGGATTCGGAATGCGTATCCTGCGGCGCGTGCGTCCAAGCCTGCCCCACCGCGACGCTGATGGAAAAATCGGTGATCGACAACGGCCAGCCGGAACATGCGATCGTGACAACCTGCGCTTATTGCGGCGTCGGCTGCTCGTTCAGGGCGGAAATGAAGGGCGAACAAGTCATCCGCATGGTACCCGCCAAAGACGGCAAAGCCAATCACGGCCATTCCTGCGTAAAGGGACGTTTTGCGTTCGGATATGCCACACACAAAGACCGCATCACCAAACCGATGATCCGCGCCAGCATTAAAGACGCATGGCAGGAAGTCAGTTGGGAAGAAGCCATTAATCATGCCGCGTCGGAATTAAAACGCATCCAGGCAAAATACGGCAAAGACTCGATCGGCGGCATCACCTCTTCCCGATGCACCAACGAAGAAGTCTACATCATGCAGAAACTGATACGCGCGGGCTTCGGCAATAACAATGTCGACACCTGTGCGCGGGTTTGCCATTCGCCGACCGGTTACGGATTGAAACAAACCTTTGGTGAATCATCAGGTACCCAGGATTTCGACTCGGTCATGAAAGCCGACGTCATTTTAGTGATGGGCGCTAACCCGACCGACGGTCATCCCGTATTCGGTTCGCAAATGAAAAAACGCCTACGCCAGGGCTCCAAACTGATTGTCATCGATCCGCGCGAAATTGATTTGATCAAGTCGCCGCATATCAAAGTCAGCCATCACCTGAAATTGCGCCCCAGCACCAATGTTGCGTTGATCAATGCGCTCGGCCATGTCGTGGTGACCGAAAACTTGCTTGACGAAGCTTTCGTTAATGAGCGTTGCGAGGTAGCCTCTTTTGCCAAATGGAAAACCTTTGTGGCGCAGGAACATAATTCGCCTGAAGCGTCCGAGTCCATTACCGGCGTTCCCGCCGCTGAACTCAGGGCCGCTGCACGGCTTTATGCCACCGCAGGCAACGGCGCGATTTATTACGGCTTGGGCGTCACCGAGCACAGCCAGGGTTCCACTACCGTAATCGGCATTGCCAACCTGGCGATGGCGACCGGCAACTTAGGCCGTGACGGCGTCGGCGTCAATCCGTTACGCGGACAAAATAACGTACAAGGCTCTTGCGACATGGGTTCGTTCCCGCATGAGTTCCCCGGTTATCGTCATGTTTCCGATCCTGTAACCCACCAGTTGTTTGAACACGCATGGCAGACCAAGCTCAGTACTGAACCGGGCCTTCGCATTCCCAACATGTTCGAGGCGGCGTTGGACGGCAGCTTTATGGGACTGTACTGCGAGGGTGAGGACATCGCTCAATCCGACCCGGACATTAAACACGTTCATGCTGCGTTACGGGCCATGGAATGCGTGATCGTGCAGGACATATTCCTGAATGAAACCGCTAAATTTGCTCACGTTTTCCTGCCCGGATCGTCTTTCCTGGAAAAGAACGGCACCTTTACCAATGCCGAACGCCGTATTTCACCGGTGCGTAAAGTCATGTCGCCGTTGGCGGGCTATCAGGATTGGGAAGTCACCCAGATGCTGGCCAATGCACTGGGCCTCCCGATGAATTACAGCCATCCGTCTGAAATCATGGCTGAAATCGCACAGCTTACCCCAAGCTTTACCGGCGTCAGTTATGAAAAGATTGACCGCCTCGGCAGCGTGCAATGGCCTTGCAATGATGAAACGCCGGAAGGCACGCCAATCATGCACACTGAGCATTTCCTGCGCGAAAACGGCAAAGGCCTGTTCATGCTGACCGAGTATGTGCCGACTATCGAAAAAGTCACGCCTATGTTCCCGTTGATTTTGACTACCGGGCGGATTCTGTCTCAATACAACGTCGGCGCACAAACACGCCGCACTGGTAATGTTGCTTTTTACAGTGAAGACCGCCTGGAAATCCATCCGCACGACGCCGAAGATCGCGGCGTAAAAACCGGCGACTGGGTCGGCATTAAAAGCCGTGCCGGTGAGACGGTATTGCGTGCCTTGGTCAGCGACCGCGTGCAGCCGGGCGTTGTCTACACCACGTTCCATTTCCCCGAATCGGGCGCCAACGTGATTACCACCGACAATTCCGATTGGGCGACCAACTGTCCGGAATACAAAGTGACGGCCGTGCAAATCACCAAAGTCAGCCAGCCTTCGGAATGGCAACAGCAATATCAAGAGTTTACAGAAAAACAACTTGATCTTCTGGAACAGGGAATAAGCAATGACTAACGACACTGCCGCAGCAGTGTTATTGTCAAGCGCCGTCCGCCGACGACTGCATGGACGCAGGAGGTAGCGCAATGCAAGGAGCGATTGCCGAGTCCTTATCGTTAGATTTGGGCTGGCCCAGCTATCAACAATACACCGTTGATCGCTGGCTAGGCGGACAGCACGAACAACTGCAAGACTTTATTGCCGAAGAAGTGCCGGTTTCCCTGATTTATAATGGGGTGCCGCATGTCGTGATGCTGGCAAGTCCGACCAATCTTGAAGAATTCGCGTTGGGTTTCAGCATTACCGAAGGCATTATTAAAAACCCGAAGGAATTATTATCGGCGCGGGTTTATAACCGCTCGAACGGTATCGAAGTTCAGATCAAAATTCCCGAACAGCGTTTTCAATGCATGGCGGACAAAGGCCGCAATCTAACCGGTCGCACCGGTTGCGGACTCTGCGGCGCCAGCACTTTAAAACAAGCCATCCGCGAACCGAGTCCGGTAAACGGGGAATTGACCCTGTCCGCCGACCAACTCCAATCCGCGTTAACCGGCATCAAGCAACACCAAAAACTCAACCGCTTAACCGGAGCCGTGCATGCGGCGGCTTGGGCGGTTCCTGGGCAGGGCATTTTAGATGTCCGGGAAGATGTAGGGCGGCATAACGCGCTGGATAAATTAATCGGTTTTTTACTGCGCACCGACAAGGACTTATCCTCAGGCTTTGTCATTGTTACCAGCCGCGCCAGTTATGAAATGGTGCAAAAAACCGCGTGGGTCGGCATTACGCTGCTTGCGGCCATTTCGGCACCTACCGGATTAGCCATACGTCTGGCTAACGAGGCGGGTCTCACCTTAATCGGTTTTGCCCGTGATGATCAACATGTAGTTTATACTCATCCGCAACGCTTAACCCATAGCAACTCTCTGTGTGATTAATAATGAAAATAGAACGACTTATCAAAATGGCCAACGATATAGGTAATTTCTTTAACTCGGAAACCGACAAAGAAATCGCAGCGGAAGGCATAAAAAATCACATTTTGAGATCATGGGACCCAAGAATGCGTAAAGCGATTATTGCCTATTGCCAGGAAGACGGCTCCGAATTAAGCGGCTTGGTTAAAGCAGCTATCACCAAGCTTGCCGCTTAAAAATAGAACACGGATGACACTGGTTTGACGGATTTATACGGAGTTTAAAAAAGCCGCTCCCATCTATAAAGTCCTTAGTGATTTTTATCGGTGCTTATCAGTCAAAATCCGTGTCATCCGTGTTCTATTTCTAACGCTGAGTAGTTATATAACCCGATCCATGCTGTTATGGACGGCGTGCGCAAATAAACCGCTCCCCCCAATAACGATTTTTGAGACTGGACACCAGTACCTTTCCGGTGCGCTGACTGGGCGCATGAATAAAATCGTCATTACTGACATAAATACCGACATGGGAAAACGGTTTGCCATTGGTATTAAAGAAAACCAAGTCGCCGGAATGAAGCTCGTTTTTCGGGACTTGCGTCAGCGACTGAGCCATGCCTTGAACCGTACGCGGCAACGATATACCTTGATGCTCATAAACATGTTTAACAAAACCGCTGCAATCGAAACCTTCTTCGGGTGAACTTTTGCCATAACGATAAGGCGTCCCCTGCAAGCTCAGCGCGTAACTGACCGTTGGCGGATAATCCGCAGTGGACTTGTTTTCCGGAACACTGGCGCAACCGGAAAACAAAACTATCGCGGCCGGCAAAACACCTCGAATAAAAAAACGGGGATAGTTTTTAATAGCGGACATATTCACCAATTCACAACCTGCTTAGACTGATTAGAAATCTCCTATAAGGATAGGCCATTCCAAGCCAAACGGCTATGTTGCGAGCAGGTCATTCACTTGCTAAGCGGCATTTTCCATTCGGGCCGGCAGTCTACTTCATAACATTTTTCCCCGCAATTCGTTGAGTTCATAAGCTCAGCATTTACCTCATCAAGACCGGCAACACGACAACCTTTTAAGCCGCCAACCGGCAATTCCTTGCCGCTTGGCAGCTTCACCTCATGCCCAATATCAAGCCAATATTTCACAAGATACTGATTATTAATATATTATTAATATGGCACACAATTTGCTTTATTCTGTACGAGTTATATAGAAGTCTTTCCCCATGGATGAAATGGGAGGGAACTCACGCTTCTTGTCATCTTTTACCTACACATGAATGAAACAGAAGACACTTCACGTTTTTTGCAGCTTTTCCTCATTACACTTCAAGCGGGTTTTTTAAAACCCTTTCGTATGAATGAAATGGAAGTAACTTCACGTCCTATCGTGAGCTTTTCAATATAATTCAATATGTTATAAAAATATAGGGACATCGAATGTCTCATAAATTAATGGTTTTTGTATTAGAGGTAATATTGTGAATAAATCGACAAAATTGGTATTTTTGTTTACGGCTTTAGCCGGCCTTTCAGAGCCGGCGCTTAGCTTACCCGCATTTCCCGCTGCCGGCGGGTTCGGCGCAGCAGAGGGGTTCGGTGCTGAAACGCCGGGAGGACGCGGTGGCAAGATCATTGAAGTCACCAACCTGAATGACAGCGGAACAGGGAGCTTGCGCGCCGCATTAGCTGCATCAGGACCAAGGATTGTCGTGTTCCGCGTGTCAGGAACCATCGTAGTGAAATCGAAGATGAGTGTGACACAACCCTTCCTGACAGTGGCCGGGCAAACGGCGCCGGGAGAAGGCATCACCCTTAAAAACGACCCAAGCAATGATAAGATGCCGCTGGTCATTAACACACACGACGTAGTTCTAAGGTTTTTAAGAGTCCGCGCCGGCGCGAGCTCAGCCGATGCAGGAAACATAGATGCAACGGATTTGGGCAATGCCTACAATGTGGTAGTCGATCACTGTTCATTTTCGTGGGCGACGGATGAAGTATTTACGGCAGGGGGCGCTCACGATTTTACACTCCAGTGGAACGCAATGTACGAGGGGCTTAATAATGCCTCGCATCCAGAAGGTGCGCACAGTAAAGGACTGCATTTACGCGAAACGGGCACGGACCACATCTCGGTGCATCACAACCTGCTAGCCCACAATTACGACCGCAATCCCAATATCAATTCCGACGGGACCGTCGACCTGGTCAACAATGTCTTTTACGATGCCGTGCGT
>JBAQYH010000037.1:0-12768 GCA_049299935.1 Methylobacter sp.
GTTGTCCGACAAGCGCATGACGCCATTTGTCATTAGTCTATACATGGTTACAGCTCCGCATCAGCGGTCCAATGGACCCGTAATTGCCCGCCCACGACAGTAGCGGCGTTACCGGTTGCGCTTATGACAAAGCCCTTATTGAGCGCTGTGGAGCTGAAAGAGGTTAACGATGTTGCCGAACAATCCGCGCCAGCCGTGAAATCCCGCACCTGAGCGTTTGCGGCAGCCGGATTATAGGAAGTTAATGTCGGATTTCCGCGCTTTTCAGTTCTGAACAGGACCGATTGAGAAAAAATTGTTAGCGCCCCCGCCTTGGTTGACGGATAAACCGTTTCGCCCGTATTGCCTCCGGCATTTTGCACGGGAGCCGTCGCGAGCAGAAAGCTTTTTTCATAGTAACGCTGGCAGAGGGCAAGCTCAGCCGCCAGTGGGCGCTTCTCGAAATAGGTGGACGCCGATCCAGCTTCTATCTGCACTTGCGCGATATCAAATGTTCCTGACTTCTGGCCCAATGTATCAGTCCTGGCGTTATAAGTTGATCCGGCATCAAACCAAAACAGTAAATTCAGCCTATCGTCTCCCCCCGTACCCAGATTTTTCCCTGATATAGACGAGACCGAAATAGGCAGCGTAAATTTTTGCCATGAGGTTGTTAGCCCCACTTTATTTACGCCAATCGCCGTAACATCGGCAGACGGCGCTCCACCAGAACCGAACTGCTGGACAAGCTCAATGCTTATATTTTTTGAGGCGTCAGCTTTAGCGTAAAACGTCAGTACCGCATTTTGTCCAGATAGGTTTTCGACCCCTTCTATTTTTTGTGATTTGAAGCAATAATTTCCGGCCCCCGCCGATGTAGTAACGGCGGTCCTGGAATAATATTTCGGGTTGCCGGGAACGTCTGTTTGTCCGAGTGTGAATGTCTGCCGAGAATTCGTAAATGTTGATCCGGAATTACTAACTGACCATCTATCATCACTCCCATAGCCAGACGCCGAATGAGAAGTTCCACGTTGCCAAAAATCAAAATTGCCATTAATGATCCTGTTCTTTCCGGCAGCGAACAGCAAAGTGTTAATTTGATCGTCCGTTGCTGTAACAGCTGCATTAATATTTGGAAAAGTAGCCTTGATCGTGCTTTTTAGCAGCCTTATATGATCATCGCCGGCTGATTTTAAATCGGTCCCGAGGGGGTTTGTTGCCACCAAGTCCGAGATATATGTGCCTGTTTCGAGTCCCATTATTCGCCCCTAAAAATATCTGATTTTGTTCTTCCGGCAAGCTCTGTAAACAGCGTCGCCCCGGCTTTAGTGCGGTGTTCCTTGTCTAGCACTTCCTGCATCGCCATGTCATAGCCTGATTTCGCCACTGACATCAGGTCAATGTCCCGGATATAGGCGGCGGCTTCTATCAATGCCGCGTATAAATACAGGTCCGGGTGATTCAGCAACAGCCAATTTGACGTGTTTGTATCGCTCAGGTTGTCGGTTCCGCGATAGCGCAAAACATAGGTGTAGGCCTGATCCGCCGGGCATTCAAACGCCAGATTGCCGGCGTCGACAGTCCAATAATACGGCTGGCTGCTTTGGTCGGTAACGGGCAGTTGTTCCGGCGTTACAAAAATCAGTTCGTCACGGATGCCTTCATAAAACGTACACCATAGCCCCAGTGGCGCGATAAATCCGGTTGGCAGCGTGATTTGCCGAGAATTAACCGTTGCCGTTAATGGCGCTTCGGTTTCCTGCTGATTAAAACGGATTTGTCGATTAATCCGCGATTCAGCCAGCGTGATAAAATCGGGTATTTTCGCCGTCAGGTCGGTTCTGTGCAACCAATCGGCAACAGCGGTCTGGAGCGCTGAGTAAGTGGTGAGGCTCATTTTCTCGGCCTGCCGCGCTGTCTAATGGGCGTAACATTTTCTGGTTTCGGTTTGTCGGCAACAATTCTCCAGCCTACATCCTCATGCCGTTTTAACTCGTCTTCGCTATAAACATGCATTCGTCCATGTCGTTGATGCTCAATCAGGATAGCGGCCACGAGAATTAATCCTTAAACTCGAAATTAACGACAAACCCGATATTGCCGACAGACGCAACCGCCCCTTGTACCACTCGGATTCCGGCGCCTGTAGGCACGATAATAGGCGCAACCACCAAGTCAAGTTCGCGGTAGGAACCGCCGTTTGTTTCTTCGGTGAACACTGACGCATAACCCAGGATGGCTCCCGCCGTTGCTCCGCCTGTAGGGGTCAGCCGCGCCGTGATCAGAGCGTCAAGGTTTGATTGTCCAGGCGCCAGCTTGGTAAATGTCGCCGCGTCGATAGCGGTTCCTTGCAAGGTTGCCGCCGTGCCGCCCGTGCCGACGGCGGATGTATAGGACAGCAATAAGTCAACGGCGACCGCGCCAGTTACGGCGACCGCGCCGGAAACAACCGGCTTAACCGATTTGATGATCAGTTCTTTGTTGCTACCAGAGGCGTTGAAAAGATCAAAATAGACGAGGTTAGCCCCGACAGCTTGTTTGGGGATGAATAGATTAAATCTGCTCAATGGATGCCTCCAATTTGTGATTTTTGCCGCCCGGACAGGCCAGCAGGTATTCATGGTAATTTCCAGGGAATTCAGCGTCTTTGGTATGGTGCGTTAGCCTCAGATCCGGCACGACCCAGATCAGGCCGCACTTGTCACGCCAGCGCCGGGAAAATGCGTAATCCTCTCCATACCATGTTCCTAAATGCGCCCCGTGGTTGAACAAATCGATGCACGGGTTACATGCCTCGCCATAGACCAATTCAGGATAAGCACGAATAAACGTATTGACCGCATTGCGGGTTATTTTCAGGAATCCCGCAGGAATGCAAAACGCTTCGACAGCACCGTCATCCCGCACGATCGGCTTACTGTCCACCTCATCCAGCAGAATCCTCCCCATGAATTCGACCGGTTCGCGTTTAAATCGATAGAGCCCAGAGACCACGTCGCCTTCAGTCTCGATCAGCTTGAGCAAATCTTCCGGACGCCAACTTAGATCATGATCAATAAAGACAATGATGTTGGCCTTTGCGTCCAGCGCTTTCCGTAACAGCGTCGAACGTGCCGCGCTGATGTACGGACAACCCACTTCCGACACCATGACATGATCATAGCCGGCCGCATCCAGCAATGGCGCCGATGCCGCCAATGCATCCAAACACTGCTGATATGGCTTGGTGATCGTCGGGATGCAGAACGCGACTTTTTTTTGGTTGATCTCGAAATCCATTAAATTTCACACGTTGTATGTAATTGTCTTTTAGCCTTTACAATCCCAGTTAGATTGTCAGTAAAAAATGCGTATAAACACTTACTGAAGGTGCTTGTCGGGTGCCCCCTATACACGCATATTTATTACAGGGTTAAACAGTGCCCCAAATGCCTAACCCAATGAGCGTTTTCTGGATCTCCTGCACCGCCGCCAATTGGGTGGCGCCAAAATCCGATGATGATGCCAGCGCCGAAGTCGCGTGCACTGCCGAGCTGTAGGCCCGGCGAATTACAGGGGTATCGCCGTAAAATCCGATTTTGTCGGACGATGCGCCGCCAATTTTGCAGCCATCAGGACTGCCATAATCAAGTCTCTCGTATGAAGCCATTTTTAAAACCTCGTAAAATTGGGCGGAATTTATCCGCCCAGTGTGTTATTAAGCCGAAGCTGAACCAATCATGCGGCAACCCCATTCAGGACGCAGCGCCGCCATGCCGTAGAGAATATCTATTCTCATCAGCAGTTCGTCGTTACGGATATCGGATGCCATCCAGCAGCGCAGACTCAGCCCATCTTGCACCCGTCTGACGCATTTGTGGGCGTCATCCATAATCGGCAGATCCGCCGTAATGAACTGATACGCTTCTTTGTGGTACATCAGATTTTGCACGTAGCTGGTAGAGGCCGCGCCAACAAACGTCAGCGTTTTTGCGTCAAAATCCGTAGTTGCCAAATCCGCTCCGGTCGATGAACAGACGTTCTTTTTCGCTCCGGTCAAGTTGAATGCAGGCGAAACGGTGGTGGTGGTTGCGCCAATCGCCGTGATCGTGAATTGCTGCAATACGCCTAAACTGGCCTTAGTTTCTGGATGGCATTTATACACCCCAGCAATGGTGAAAACCTGCCCAACTTTTTGTTGAGCAACAGCGAGCAGCGTATGAAAATCAATGGTGGTTCCGCCATCTGTCACCAGCGCTGCCGCGTCAGTATCGGCGGTAACATCAGTTCCATTAGTCAGCGTCCACATGCGCTCGTTTTCGTACCAGTCGGCCATAGCGGTACGGCCCATCATGCCCTCGCGGTATTGCTCCTTAATCTGGCTGGAGTCCTGAAACAGACCTTTAAGCCCATTGACCATGCTGGCCATAGTCACCGAATCGGCCTGAATGCAGCGGTTGCCGTCCTTCGGGGCAAGGCTTTGATTCAGCTTTGCGCGTGCCGCGCCGGGGACCGTCAAGTCAGTTAAGGCAGTTCCGGCAGTTCCGGCCACGTTGTAAGTGGCTTTGGTGGCGAAGGCAATAACATCCGACTCGATGGCCGATACCAGCGACTTGACAGCGGGTTCGATGTAATTCTTCGATAAATCATCGAACTTCGAACCGCTGTTGACAGACTGGATCAGTTCAGCCGAGTTGAACCGCATATCGACACCGTCCTGTGTTGCTACGGTGATGGTTTGGGTTGCTTCTGCCTGGTCCTGGACGTCCATGACTCTGGAGCCTGACCGGCGGGTATATTGATTAGGAAGTCGAACGCGCAGGCTATCGCCATTTTTCGCGCCGGTTTGTTTGAATGAATCGTCGTATTGCCGATCAATGGTTCCAATGAACGAACAGGATTCGTGTGCAATCCTGAGCGCTTCACGGGTGACCATATCGACGACTTTAAATGTGTTGCTCATTTAATCCTCGTTCCGTGCGTCTTCACACGGGGTTTGTCGGGTTCCGCGTATCTTCACGCGGGGATATGTTTTAGCGCCGGCCTGTCCTGGTGGATTGTCGCCACTTGGCAAACTCGGCATCTGTCATCTGCGTTGGGTCTTTGATTGCACCGCTCTTGCCGCTCACGGTTGGAACTGGGTTCGCCGCTTCCGGGGTAGGTGGTTTCTTTGCCGCCTTCGCTTTCGCCAGCAGTCGTTCATAGCGCATTGCATTAACTGCGAGTGCTATATTGCTGGCTCTGGAGTGGTTTAAATTCATTAAGTCTTGGTCGCTATAGCCCTTCTCGCGAAGATAGCCGATCAGCTCGCCTTCCTCTTTTTCCCTAACCGATTTATCCGCCCACTCCGGCAAATAATCGGCAGTTAACCGCTGTGATTCCTGATTCAAGTGTTGTTGAAGCTGTTGCAATTGCTGCCCTTGTTGCTGCTGCTGTAGGTGGGCCTGAGCCGCCTGCGCTTGCTGAAACGATTGCTGCCGTTGCGTCCACTTCTCACGCTGTATCAAGTATTCGTGCGGACTGTTCTGCAATAAATCTTGCCAATCCGGTTCACCCTCAGCCGCCAGCATTTGCGCTTGCTGCTGAAAATATTGGATGGCTTGTGCTAACTGGCCCTGCTGTTGTTCGTAAGCGCCTCGCTGCTGTTCGACCTCACGCCGCAAAGCCGCTGCCTCCTCGAATTTCTCGTTAGCGGCAGCGCCTTTTTGGTAATGTGCAATCAACTCGTCACGAGTAACCGCCTTTTCTTTGCCGTTGATCTTGACCGTGTAGGTCTCGACCTCGGGCTGTTGTTCGTCTGCGTCAAAATCGAATGAATCGTCGGTCTGTTCTTCCGTGCCATTCAGCACATTGAGCAAATCACTATCGGGATCAGGCGCATTGTCAGTCGTTCCTAAAGACTCTGCGCCCATGGGTAGGGTGGCTTCTGTCATAACTATTCCTCTCGGGTGCCGTGCATCTTCACACGGTTGTGCATTATGCTACATATTTATGCAGCGGTAAAATTATTCTATTGAATCGAGTTCATTAGGCTGTTTTGACTTGATTGCCCTAACAATGCGCTCAAGCGTGTCATTTACTCGATCGGTATATGTTGGCGCTTCGATTGATAATTTCCTGCACATTTCTTCGGCTATAGAAATATCATGAACTGACGAGTTCAAAAACCGAACATAAAATTCATTATCGTTATCTTCGAAATATTTTTTAATGCACCTTATACGACCTTTTCTTGTCATGCTGGCTGATTCTCGTAACATTTCGTATGTAATTGTCATCGCCTTGTTCCGTGCATCTTCACACGGTTGTGCAATAACCTCCTCATTCATTATAGCTCAAATAGCGATTATCATTTTTATGATATCCAAATCCTCGGCATCTTGCAAAATTTGCATTTCTGCCATGATTCCATCCATCATGGCTTGGTATTTTAAATCGACTGTTTTTTGCTCTTCCGCTCTCGCTAACCGGGCTTGTTCTTCCGCTCGCTGAAATAATGATTTTAATGCTGTCAGCCTTTCTTGCTCGAGGCGGTATGTTTTTTCTTGTGTTTCCAGTGCAGACAGATAATCGGCTTCGGCCTTTTTCTGGGCTTTTTGAAACTCATAAAAAGCCTGATCACTATCTTGTTTTGCCTGGGGCGGCTTAACTTCTTTCTTAAGCTCTTTTTTTTCCTTTACCGGCTCATGTATTCTTGTTTTTCTGTGCAGCTTTTGGCGTTCACGAGCCGAGCCATAATCAACATAACCGCCCGATGATTGCACAATAGCCGCAAATGCAGCATTTTCGCCAACCCCTGATACAGTCGCGACACCATCACTCAATCCTGTTGTTGAATAAATGGCTGCTGCGGCTGTTTAGCCATCGCTTTTTCTATCGCGTCAACCGCTTTAAATCTCGCATCAGACATTGCTTCATTAAGATTATTCTCTACTGCCATCCGCTTGGTTTCTGCTTCATAGGCTTTGATTTTAGTTTCGGCCTGTTTGTTCTCGAGGTCGGCTTGCAGTTTTTGATTAGCTTCCTGTAATTGCTGAATCAACTGCATCCCCTGCTGTTTCATCTGCTCCATTTGTTGCCCGAGCACCTGGACCTGCGGGTCTTGTTCGCCATCGCCTTTGAGTTCCGGCGGCAACATGGCTTCAAGTCGTTTCCGGAACTCGTCGGCGCCAGGCCAATCAAGATTTTTCGCCAGAAGGTCGCCGACGAATGGCGCGGCTTGCGGGAACGCCCGTACAAATTCGATCATTTGGCTAGCTGCTTCTTCTCGCCGTGTTGTGAAGCTCGGGCCGCTGTCCACGGTCAAATCGTATTTGCCGGCGGTCAGGTCGTAGATTTTTTCCGTGCCGTCCGGGAGTTTGACCGGCGCATTAATCCGCACATTCTCCGGGGTTTTCCGATCCTCTCCGCCCAATATTCTAACAACTCGTTCGCCACTGTAGACGTGCGGTATCAAATCAATCAGAACGCGCCCGGTGTGACGGATGGCGCGGTTTAAGTTGTCGATGAAGTGGAACGTGGAAACATCAGACTCGCGCTGACGGGCCATGATGGCCTTTCCGGATGTCTCGTTCGACCGAGCGCCCATCGCCGCATCATAAATACCGATAATCGACTTGATGTCATCGGAGGCATTCAAGGCCTCCTGCAATGCCCCCGCAGGAACACCCGCGAACGGCTGCCGTTGTGGTGGAATAGGGCCGTCGAATTCTATATAGGCGTGCGATTTGGTATTGGCCGAAGCCCATTTTTCGGAATCGGTGGTGAATGCGCCTTTAGGGCCGATGAATGGTGTTTTTGGCGCCAGCGCAACCAGTTCAGTAGAGGCAGACCGCCAATAGTTGAACATCCGTTGTGGGTCTTTGGCATCGCGCACCAGCGAGCGAAGATGACGACGCCCTTCGACATTCACTTCTTCGCCATAGACTGAAATGATCGGGATATAGCGTCCGGCCCAATCATTCGTTTCGAGCACTTCTGCCCCGGTCATAATCCGTTGCTTGACTTTGTAGCCTCGCGTCTCCCGGTCGCCTATGACCTCAAGGCCTAGCATCTGAAACATTTCCTGGTTTTTCTTGTACTGCTCGGCAT
Source organism: Methylobacter sp. (assembly GCA_049299935.1). Taxonomy (GTDB): domain Bacteria; phylum Pseudomonadota; class Gammaproteobacteria; order Methylococcales; family Methylomonadaceae; genus Methylobacter_A. The sequence continues at coordinate 8,053 of JBAQYH010000037.1, forward strand.
CCATGACGGTATCGTCGGATAGCCGGACGATGATTTTTTTAACCTCTGATCGCGTCCAGTATTCGGCAATCGTGATCGAATCCTCGCCGCCCCAAGGAGCAGGCAATTCGTTGTATTCCACCTGCCAAGTGCTTTTCGGGTCAGCGCCTTTATATTTGCGTTTGAATTGCTCTTGGGTCAGCGTGTCGAGTACAAACGCCGTGTTCCAGTCGCTGGAGTCTGATTTAGTGCTGTACGGGTCGCCATAGATGGAGAACTGGTTTGGGACGGCGTGAATGACAATATCTTTATCGAACGAGTCATCAAACGCATAATCGACATTGACGCGCCAGAATCCAAATCCTGATGTGACGGCGCAATCCAGCCCGGTATCATAGGCGACATCAGCATCCGATGTGACCTCGATATTCCGGATCAGTCCGTTGATGATTTCAGCGGTGTCCGGGTCGGCGATTGAGTCGGCGGGATGGACTTTAATCGATGGTGAGTTTTGCCGGGAATCGTTGATGACCTGGCGAATGAATGCGGGCAGTTTGTTGATGGTCAGGCATGGCCGCCCTTCGGTCTCGCGTTGAGATTTGACATCCTCCGGCCATTGTTCGGCCAAACGGGAAAACCTGATATCGTCCAGCGCTGCGGCGCGGTTATCGGCCTCTGCCTCAGAGGCGGCTTTAAACGCTTCGAGCGCTTCTTTTAGTATATCGTCGGCCATTTATAAACTCACGGTTTATGATTAATTGGAATTATAGCCCTATTGTTTGAATACGCAACTATCCCATCCACCCGCCAGCGCTTGAACCAGTCCTGCGCACCGAAACCGGACGTCGCTCGACTTCGGTAAATATATCCTCGGCTACGACCGCCATGAGTCCGGCGCTGTCGGCTGCGTGAGATGACCAGTCATGATCCGGGCCTAACCCGATGTTGCGTGTTTCATCCCGTTTCTCGTGATACCAGCCCAGTGCATCGATGCCGCCAGAGCACCGCTCGGCATCAAACCGCATGGATGGAAACAGTTTTCTAAGCGCCTCGATCCTCTGCATAGCCGCGCCTGCGCCCTGGTTTTTGATAATCGTGACGTAATAACCTGCGCGCCGCAATTCAGACTCATAGGTCACATCAAATACGCGGTCATGCGTTACGCCATCGTGAGGCAGATAAATTTGGCATCGCTGAGGCTGATAGTCTCGTGACTGCATCCATGACACGTGCGCATTTAGCGGTTGTCCAATCGCCTCATAATAGTCGATGACGCGCACCTCACGCCCGACAAACTGTGCAATCCAGATTGAGCAGGCATCCGCTTTCGCCCCAGTGCCGCCGATGTCCCAAAACGCCTTGATTGGCAACAGTGGGTCCTGTGCAACCAGCCCGATCCTGTTATCGGCTCGAGCCTTGGCTAAATGCTGCGCAAAATACGCGCCCGACATCGCTGTTTTATACCCGCCTTCCCAAATATGGTCGTATTGATCAGTCCGTTCTACCAAATCCCGCTGGCGTTGCCGCTCCAGGATGGCCGGGAATTTTGGGTTATCGCGCCAATTGAGTTCAGCAACTCTATATCTTGGGTCGACAGGATCACGAAATCGTTTATCGGTTGGGCTGCCCTTGCGAGCCGGGTTCCAGGTCGCCCACAATTCCGCGTTCCAGTTAGCGCCTTCTTCGCGCAATGTCGGAATCAGTATTTCCCACGCTGTTTCGTTGACCGCTTCGGCCTCGTCGACCCAGCACAACAGGATTCGCCCTTTGGATTTTATCGAGGAGATATTTCGTTCAAGCCCGGCGAACGTGTAGGCTATACGCCCATCCCTCGATTTGATGAATTTGTCGCCGATCTCATAGTAATCGAGCAGCCACGGCTCATCCTGGATGGCCCGTTTGCATTCCTCCAATGATGAATCATCCAGCGAGTTCATGAACTGCCGGGCGCACAAAATTTGTCCATGAATACCGCGCATCCCGAACCGATACCCGAATATAGCCGCCATTTTTGCAAAACTGCGGGTTTTTCCAGAGCCCCGCCCGCCATACGCCCCGCGAACGTCCGCCTCACCCTGAAAAACAGGGATCAGTTTAGCCGGCAGCCCAATATCAGCTATCGCCATCGACAATCATCGGGATCAGTCGGATCTCTGTAACGACTGGATTATCAGGCTGACCGCCAACATTGACATCCTTGGGCAGCACTTTTCCTATCAGCGTCATAAACGCCGCCGGGTTTTCAAGTGCTTGAGCCGCCAAATATTTACGCCCGCCAACGTCATCCAGCGCGCCTAAAATAAGCTCGCGTAGTTTCGCCGTGTCGCCATTGGTAACGCCCTTCTTGCGCCCTGATCCTGGCGTTTTTGGAGAGCCTTTAGGTCTACCTATCCCAGCCATTTCCTACCATTACCCGTTTTTTGTAATTACTCATATTACACATGATCAGCCCAACTATTAAACGGGCTGATCGAAAACACATATTGCACGCGCCGGCCTTCCGTCAACGGTCCCCATAATTTCCAGCCTAGATTAACACGAATACAGCGTTTTTTTGTCCACGCTCGCACGTAATAAAATTGGAAATATCGTTTGCCATCGCCGTTCCTGATATGCCGACGCACTAGACCAGCATGATAGGGCCGATTCGAAACCGTCTCGTCACCAATGGCGGAATAAATAAACCCACGCTGGATTGTAAACCCCTTAACCTCGAATCCAAACCCATAAAACGAATTACGCCAAAGCCACCGCCAGCGGTTTACCCAGCGCTCCAATTTGTTTATCTCAGGATTATAGGGCCGATGCTCGTTAATCCATCCAGTATCCCCATCCAGTGAATTGTCCGGCGTCTGAAACCACCAGAGCCAGCGCGGCAGCCACCCATCCCCTGAGGCGAACAGCACAACAATCGGCGCCAATGGAAAATTAACGATCCGGGTAATCAGCGTGATCGGAACTAACAGCCAGTATTTTAAATACATCATCGATCAAACCCAGATTCTTCGGCAAATTTCGCCATATCAACCGCTTTCGCCGCTTTTTTTAGGCATTCAGCCAGTCCTTCTTCACGCGCGTGCTGAAATTTTGCAATCAAACGGCCATTTATCCTAAGCTCGTAGTCATGCACACCCACCGGGCGCAGGCGTTTTGAGACATTGACAATCGAAATCATCGGTTATTTCTCCGGCAGCAAATCTTTCAGCATCGTATCATCGTTGTTATACGGGATGCTGCCGCCGTCCCATTCTGGATCGAGATCATATAATTGATCCAGACTAAGAAGATCACGAGCCGCGCCATCAACTGAAACCCCATCTGCCAAAATATTATTGATGTTTTCCTCACCAAACATAATAGCGTCAACCAAACTCTCCGCCATTACAACAATTTTAATTTTAATTTCCACGAAATACGGTTTTTTCATTTATGCCTCCAATGTGCCGCCGCCGTCGATATAAGCTTTTGTTAAAAACTCAATAGAATTAGTATGTTGCTTATAAGGTGATCCAGTTAAAGATGCCCACCTTGACCGGCATTTCCTCACCGCCTCAGCAAACCGCCCGGCGTCGACATCGGCGAGCGCCTTGCACTCTCTAATCATTTGCAACGCGATCAGGTCTTGAGACTCCGGCCCAAAATCCGGCAAGCCCAATTGCGTTTTATAGGCGTCATAATACCGGGCCAATATCTGATACCGTCCAGCCGCAGTCGATTTGATTTTGAGTTTTGGCAGGTCGATCTTGCGCCGCGGATGATCGATATAGCTCCAGAATAATATTGGATTATCCGGCGTACTGCCCACGATGACATTATAGCCGTTGTCGCTGACGTCGATTAGTTTTTGCCCCAACTCGGAAACCGCAATCATGTGCAGAAATGCCTGTCTGTTCGATTTCATCCGCCACCCGCCAACAACAACCCAATCCCGACAACGCCGTGACTGATGGATTCAGACAGCGCTATGAAAAAATCCCAGTTAGCCCATGCAATTGATCCAATCGCCAGAGATGCCCCAACCACCCCGAGCGCCAAACATCCCAGGATTCCGTAATCGTTTTCTTGATTCATAATATCTACCAAATAAAACCAGGTGTTAATTTAACATTAAGCAAAACTTTACACAAGAATTCCAAAAAAATAATTAGTAAGAAGGCGGCGACCGCCGGTTAAACATTAGTATATTAAGATATGCAAATATTAGAATACTCTAATATCTATAGAACCAATAGATACAAATATCTATAAAAAAAATAAAAAAGATTAATAAAATCAACACCAATATACCGATAGTACAAATAGTACACGCAAATTCCTAATTTCTCTTTAAAGGGCAAAAAAAAGCCCGAAATCGGGCTTCCACCTGATTCCGGGCTGCTTCGTAATTTTTGTGGGATATTTGTACTATCCGCACATCGGTCTTTTAAATCAACATCTTACATGGTTATCTGTGGGTTATCCGTGGCTATTGGTGAAAAATCAGAAAAAATCATCAAATTCACTATACCAAAAAATAGCGAACTGTTTTAATTTTATTTTTCGCAATTTCTTCGACTGTCCTGAGCAGGTTTTTCTCGACCATCCAGGCGATCATCTTGACTACCTCGGTTCTTTTCCGCCGATTCGCCCGTTGAATCAATACGCCCTGGGTTTCGCCTGCCTCCCCGATTAATGACCGGATACGCGCCATCAGGGCGGTTTCAGGCTCGGCTTTCTCGTCATTGCTCTGAACTATAT
>JBAQYH010000038.1:0-1842 GCA_049299935.1 Methylobacter sp.
GTGCAGAGCTATTTGGCACAACACGCGAGGTTGTTATTGAACATTCCGGTGAGGAATACCGATTGCGTTTAACTCGTCAGGGCAAATTAATCCTGACCAAATAATTTAGTTATTGCACTTTATTGTCGGCAGGCTATTTTCCCTTTACCTGCCTCCTCTCTCCTCCTGATGTCGGGGAATGAGCATGCCGACAATAAAGTGCAACGAGTAAAAAGAACAGCCAGCCACCCAACATCGTCAGGTGTTGTTAGCCAGCCAATGTCAAAGATGCGTACTGCCGAATCCGGTACCGTCTAAACGCTGCACCCGCAGCTATCTAACATTTGGATGGTGAACTCAATGAATTCAACTAAACGTCACAAGAAAGTAGGCCTTTCCGGTAACGGCGATTGCCGCGTGGTATTTTGCCCTGACTGCGGCACATTAGAGATAAATTTGGGCGCATCAACAATACGCACCAATAGCGAATCGTTAAACATACTCAGCTCAGTCTTAAATCACGCCAAAGTGCGGCTTGCCCAGATGGAAAATGCGTCTCCGGCAAATGGCAATATTCAGCAAATAAGGATAGGCCGTGTTCACTAAAATGATCTTTCCAATAGCTAACTTCTATTTTCTGGAAAGCCGCCCCGCCCCCGTACTGGGAAATATCAGTTTCAACGGAATCATGCGTGCCAATGACCGCCCATGGGCTGCGCTGAGTCTGGTGCTATGCGCGCATCTGGCGGTGTTTGCGGCATTACGTCCGCAACCGCAGTCTTTATCGTTTGATCCTATGCCCGAACCGATCATGGTTAGCTTGCTGAGCGCACCGCAAACAGCAGTGCAAAAGCCGATGCCGCCTGCTAAGCCCATAGAAAAGGCGCAAAAGCCAGTCAAAAAGCCGATCAATAAACCCGTTGCCCCCGTTATAAAACAAGCAAGCCTGCCGGTCGCCCCGCCCGTAGAACAAACATCCATGCCTACAGCAGCTGTTGCCGCACAAGAGACCCAGGCAACAAACAGCAAGCCTGTCCTGAGCGCCGCCAAAGAGCCCGCTGACACGCAGCCATACCGGTCGCCCAGCTTCAACGCCGCTTACTTAAATAACCCGGCCCCCAATTATCCATCCGTTTCACGGCGACTGGGCGAACAAGGCCTGGTGTTGCTGCTGGTGCAGGTAACGGCGGACGGCACGGCCGGTTCGGTAGAACTGCAAACCGGCAGCGGTTCGAGCCGGCTCGACCAGGCAGCGCTGGAAGCCGTCAAGAAATGGCGGTTTATTCCGGCCAAACGCGGCGAACAGCCGGTTAGCGCCTCGGTGACAGTGCCGGTCAGATTTTCAATAGAAGGATAGAATCATCATGCAAGCAGAATATCTCTTAGGCAGCCTGAAGTTCATCAGCCAAGGCGGCGCGGTATCGATGACCGTAGCAGCAATGCTGTTAGCCATGTCCATCGGCAGTTGGACTTTAATGGTCATAAAAGCGATACAGGCGCGGCGCTTAAAAAGCAGCAGCGTGTTTTTTTTAGTACGCTTTTGGCAGGCTTCGCCGGCAACGCCGACCGCCATCAGTGAAGATTTGAAGACGGCAGAAACTCCGTTTGCGCGTCTTGCAATACAAGGCATCAACGCTGCCGAACATCACAGGCGCTATACAGCGCAACGTCCGGGCGAAACAACCCGTAACTGCGATGAGTTCATTGCCCAGGCGCTACGCCGGGTTATCGGCCAGGAAGCCATGCGGCTGGAAACAGGCCTCACCTTATTGGCCTCGGTGGGCAGTATCGCCCCCTTCATCGGACTGTTCGGCACGGTCTGGGGAATTTATCACGCGCTCGGCAGCATCGCCGTCGGCGGCC
>JBAQYH010000039.1:0-2734 GCA_049299935.1 Methylobacter sp.
TGATCCGCGAATACACCATTGACGGTCACGGCATGCATATCGGCCAGCCCTTCGGCTACCATGCCAACCTGCTCGGCGGCGGCATTGGTTCCGCCTTTAAAAATAACGATCCTTGTTTGAATTGGCAGCCTAAGTCAGGCGAATAATGAGTAGCTACAACCATGATTGATATTCAAGCTGCGCTGCAAAAATCCCAGCACCATCTCCGGGTCGCTGAATCGCGTTTCCATAATATCGTCAACAATAGCCTGGACGGCATCCTGATCATTAGCGATGAAGGCGATATTCTGTTTTCCAATCCGGCGGCTGCATCGCTTTTTGGCAGATTACCGGAAGATTTATGTGGCGCGCCTTTCGGTTTTCCCGTCATCGGCGCCGATCGTGCCGAACTGGATATTCCGCTGCCTGCCGGTCAATCAGTGGTCGTGGAGATGCGGGTAGCCGAAACGGAATGGGACGGCAATCAAGCCTTTGTCACCCAATTGCGCGACATCACCCAGCGCAAGCAAATGGAAGAAAGCTTGCGGCTGGCTGCCAAAGTTTTCGAAAACAGTTCCGAAGCCATCATCATTCTCGACCCCCATATGCACTTGCTTTCCAGCAACAAGGCATTTGCCGAAGCAACGGGTTACTCGCCACAAGAAGTCATGACCAAAGACGCCTCAAGCTTATGGTCCGACCAGAATAATACGGTGTCTTTCCAACAAATGTTCCGAAACGCGCTGAACCAGCGAGGCAGCTGGCAGGGCGAAGTCAACTGTCATGGCAAGGATGGCCGATGCTTTCCCGGCTGGCTGTCGGCTGTCGTCGTGCGCGATAGCCTCGGTACCGTTACCCATTATGTCGCGATTTTTTCCGACATCAGTGAACGCAAAGCCAATGAAAATGCCCTGCGCCTGGCGGCCGTGGTATTCGAGCAAAGCGTTGAGGCGGTGATCGTTCTTGATAGCGAGGAGCGTTTTGTCAGCGTTAATCACTCGTTTACCCGAGTGACCGGGTATACCGCCGAGGAAGTCATCGGCCGCACTCCGCGCATTCTCAAATCCGGACGTCAGGACAAAGCATTTTATGCCGACATGTGGCAGCAAATTAAGGAGCAGGGATTTTGGCAGGGCGAAGTCTGGAACCGGCGTAAATTAGGCGAGATTTATCCGGAGTGGCTATCGATATCCGCTGTGCGCAATGAGCATGGCGACGTGGTCAACTACATCGGTATTTTTTCCGACATCACCGAACGCAAAAAACATGATGCCAATATCCACCAGCTGGCTTTTTTTGACCCGTTAACACATTTGCCGAATCGTGCCTTACTGAACGATCGCATGAAACTTGCGCTTGCCAACGCCGAGCGGAACGCTCAAGGCGTAGGCGTGATTTTCATCGATCTCAATCGTTTCAAGGAAATCAACGATATCCATGGTCATGACGTAGGCGACGAAGTTTTGATCGAAAGCGCGCAACGCTTCCAGGCTTCGTTACGCCAAGGCGAAACACTGGCCCGCCTGGGTGGAGACGAGTTCGTCGTCATCGTTGAATCCGACAACCTTGACATATTGACCATCGTCGCCGAGCGCTTGCAGCAATCGTTGATTGAGCAGCCCATCACCATCAAAGGCTATTCTTTTTCGGTGGGCTTGAGTGCCGGCATTGCGCTCTACCCGCTGGACGGCCTGACCGGCGACGAACTGCTCAAATGCGCCGATATTGCGATGTATCGCGCCAAGAATAGAGGCGGCGGTTATTGTTTTTACAGCAACGAAATGAGCGACGGCCTGGCCGAGCGCGTTCTGTTGGCCCAGCGGCTGAGTCTGGCTTTAATCAACAATACTTTACAGCTTTATTACCAGCCCCAGGTCGACCTCGCCAACGGCGAACTGGTAGGTGCCGAGGCATTGCTGCGTTGGCACGATGAAATTTTAGGCTGGGTTAGTCCGGCATACTTCATCCCGATTGCCGAGGAACGCGGCATGATGCTGGAGCTCGGAGCCTGGGTTTTAAAAACCGCCCTGACACAATTGCGGCTTTGGCGTGAAGCCGGATTGAAGCTACCGGGACGTTTGGCGATCAACATTTCCGCGCAGGAAATCGAAGCGGCGGATTACTCCGAGCGTTTGCACGATGCCTTGGTTGAAGCGCCTTTGCTTGAACTGGAATTGACCGAAGGCAGCTTGGTCAACAATATCGCCGGCACGCTCGAAACCTTGCATGTCTTGCGGGGGCAACAATTTTCATTGGCTATCGACGATTTCGGCACCGGTTATTCATCGCTGAGCTACCTCACCCGTTTTCCGATACAAAAAATCAAGATCGACGCCGGATTCGTGCGTAACATGTTAAGCGATGAACATAACCAGGTCATTGTACAGACCATCATTGCGATGGCTAAATCTCTGGACATGCAAGTGATTGCCGAAGGCGTAGAAGAGGATTGGCAGGCGGGAATGCTACTGGCAATGGGGTGTGATCAGGCGCAAGGTTATTTTTATGGACATGCTGAGCCGGCGGGGGTGTTTGCGGCACGGCTGAGGAAGGTATAGATCATCCTACGCACTTTGATGATATGCTCCGGTCGTACATCATTAGCGGCGTTTTTTAGGTTTGTTTTTACCTGGGTTTTTGGCGGGTTGGCGAAAACCTGAGCGTATAGGCTTGCTTAACAGTTGTTCGCGTGAATGCTGGAGTTTTTTATAACGAAGATGATCTTTTTTCAGCAGACTTAATTGCGCTTCTAGAC
>JBAQYH010000040.1:0-2297 GCA_049299935.1 Methylobacter sp.
CCGCTTAAACCCGCCATGCCTTTCCAAATAACCATTGTAGAATCAAAATCTTTTGCCCTGAATGGAACCCAGGCGACCATAACTGCAAAGAAGGTCAAACAACCCGAGAGAAATCTTATAAGATTCCCTTGATACTCGGGAACGCCTACTAATTTACGCCAAACGGTATTAACAATTAAATAGACCCCATGTATTGTGCCCCATAGAACAAATGTCCAGCCTGCACCATGCCACAAGCCGCCAATAAACATTGTCAGCAACAAATTCAGCAAATGCCTAATCGATCCCTGTCTGCTTCCCCCTAAAGGGATATAAATATAATCGCGTAAAAAACGGGATAAAGTCATATGCCATCGACGCCAAAACTCTATGATACTGGTCGATTTATAAGGAGAATTAAAGTTCATCGGCAAACGTATGCCAAACATATGAGCTATTCCAATCGCCATATCGGAATAGCCTGAAAAATCGAAATATAATTGAAATGAATACGCAAATGCCCCGCCCCATGCAGGAAAAAACGCTAACGGCAAACCGGATTCAGCCCTGTTAAACACACTAAAAACATATTCGCTAGTGCCATCGGCCAATATTACTTTTTTAAACAAACCAATACTAAATATGGTTACACCTATAACAAAACTTTTATAATTAAATTTATAGATATGATCCCTGGAGAATTGGACCATTATATCTCTGTGATGAACGATAGGCCCCGCTATTAGTTGAGGGAAAAATATGACAAATAAGCAATAATTTAAAAAACCGTATTCCCTGGTTTTTCCTTTGTAAGCATCGACTAAATAGGCGATTTTTTGAAAGGTAAAAAAAGAAATACCAAGCGGTAAAATAATTGCTTCCAGGTTGAAGCTTGTGTTTAAAATTGAATTAGAGGTTGCCAGCAAGAAATTTGTGTATTTGTAGTATCCAAGCAAAAGCAAGTCGCCGGCAAGACCGAATATTAACAACTTTTTAGAATGCTCTTTAAATTCCCGGCTTGTTATCGCGATACCAATTGAATAATTGAACAATATCGAGCCTAGAATTAGCCCTAAATAAGCAGGATTCCACCATCCATAAAAAAACAGGGATGCCGCAATCAACCAAGAAGCGGCTATTCTATGATGCCCTCTGTTTCCAATATAAAAAAAACCGATTAATACAATGGGTAAAAATAAAAAAATAAAAGGGTATGAATTAAATAACATGATTTATTTGTAAACTATATATAACGTTCTATTTTACCCAAATAAAACAAAAAGAAAACCAAGCAATTAGACGAGTGAATATAAGAGGAAAACACAGCCACCTTAACTAATTTTCAAATTGAAGGGGCCGATCTGGCACGCATGCCTCGGATTCAGCATTAGGCGGTGTACATTGGCTTACCGTCATTGAGCCGCAACCAACCCTTGACGATGCGGTAAATAATCCAGATGCCGTTAGCGATAAGCACAAACCACCCGATAATAAACACCATCGTGATTGTCCCCAGCACGCTCCACAGCACCCCGAACCAGAAAGTCCTGATTTGCCAACGAAAGTGACTCTCCAGAAACGTTCCGGCCACGTCATCCTTTTTGACATAGTTCATCACGATTGCAACAATGGCTGTGACGCCGACAAAATAAGACGCCGCGTATAGTGCGTAAATTACCGTGGTAAGCGTTTTTGCCGATTCTTCGTTTCCTGTGGTTGCTACGTTTTTCATTGATGTTTCCACTTTATGTAAGATGGGTATTTTTCCTCATTCAGGCTTCGTGAGTGGGAAATGATATTGCGTTCAAAATTTGCAGTTTGATTCGCGGCTCGTTAAAAAACTGCGTCGAAATTATACTCTTAAAGCCCATAAACCAGAGTTGTTATGATTTTTTAAATTGGGTATGTTACTTTGTTGCCATTCCCAGACATTAACCCATCAACCCCCATGAAAACAAAATACCGGCTGTTCGGTTTATTACTGTCACTACTCATTTTAACAAGCTGTAGCAAAACCATCACCTCGGCCCCGGATGTGACTTTTACCACCATCACCGGCCAGAAAATCGCGCTAAAAGATTTGCGCGGCAAGCCGGTGATCGTCACGTTCTGGGCAACCGACTGCCCGTCTTGCATCAAGGAAATCCCCGATCTAATCGACCTGTATACCCAGTATCATGCCTCAGGTCTTGAGATGATTGCCGTTGCGACATATTACGACCCGCCGAATCACGTCGTCGATATGACTAAAGCCAAGCAACTGCCTTACAATGTGGCGCTGGATTTGAATTCGGAACACGCCGAGGCTTTCGGCGGCA
>JBAQYH010000041.1:0-7110 GCA_049299935.1 Methylobacter sp.
AAGTTATTGTGGCCCAAATACTAAGGAACCCTGATAGCCGTCTATAATTCAGTAAGCTGCTTTAAGTTCTGTGCTTGATCCTAAAAATCAGTTGGAGGGCGGAATCCGTTCGTGCTGAGCAAAGTAAGCCCCCTTCGGTGGCATGGCGTTACCATGAAACAGCCGCTGTTTGACGCAATTTCTTGTATTTTTATATCTTTTCAAGCCATTGATTTTATAGATATAAAAAAGCTGTTTCTTGAGAGTCTGTCGAAGCATGAACGGATTCCACGCCCTCCTCCCATTTGATGAGCATTCGCCATTTGCCGGTGACAATGCGCGCCGCATCAATCGGGGAACTCGATCCGCTCTACCCGTTACAACTAACCCGCCCGCCTGTTTGCAAGGTTCGGCTTGGCTTATTGCTGCTTTGCCGTTTCCCGTAATTTTTGCCGAGTTTGCTCGAACAGTGCAGCCAAACCCGCGCAGGGATGCGGGGTATCCAGTACTTTGAGCAAGGCAGCTGCCAGGCCAAAATCGGGATCACTGTTTGTGGACTGATTGGAACCGCGTTTTGCAATGCCTGTTGCAATTGCCGCGTCCGAACAAGCCAGTTCGATCAGTTTCGGGTGTAGCACGTCAGTACGGTAACCATCCAGTTGCGACAAATTACGCTTTTCGCATGCCAGTAAGGTTGGATTATCGCTGTAGCAGCCTGTTTGGCTGATCGGTTTTCCCGACGGTAATTTCATAGCGGCAGAACTCATACGTGCCTGGAATGCGCTGAATTTTTCACTGTCCAGTATCTGCTTGAGTGTGGATTCCAGCTTGCGCTGTTGGAACTCGTTCCAATCCGGCACGACGCTTTCGGCAATAAACACGCCATCGAGATTAGCTTGCGACCAGTCAATCCCCAGCAGTTCCGCTTTGCGTATTTCTGCACCCTGTAATCCCGCCAAGGTTAAATCCGAGCCCTGCAATTTCGCATAAGTCAAATCCGCGCCCTGAAGATTCGTCTCGCGCAAGTTCGCACCCTGCAATTTCGCTCCGCGCAGGTCCGCACCCTGGAGTTTCGCCCCGTTCAGGTCCGCGCCCTGCAAATCCGCCCCGCGTAGATCCGCACTCTGAAGTTTTGCCCAACCTAGGGCCGCGCCCTGCAGATTCGCTCCGCGCAAATCCGCGCCTTGCAGATCCGCCTCGATCAGCCCCGCACTCTGTAGCTGAGTCCCGCCCAAAATAGCGCCCTGGAGTTGCGTTTTGTCCCAGCCGATCACGCCCTGCAGCTTCGCTTTCAACAGGATAGCGCCCTGCAACTGGACGTGGCGAAGGTCGGCTTTGGGTAACACGGCCCCGAAAAAATTGGCAAAGCGCAGGTCGCGATTTTGTAAGTTGAGCCCGTCGAATTCTTTAAAGGCTGCGTCACGCACCTGTTTATCGGGGTCTATTGCCCGGGTCAGCAGCGACAAAGACACGCCTTTGGGCACCAGCCTGGCTTCTCTGAGGTCCAGGTTGCGCGGAAACAGGTCCAAATTGAACCATGAGCAGGGACCGAGCATTACCTGAAGAATAGAAGCGTCCGACTTTTCAGCTGCGGCTAGCGAGGTGCAGGAAACAACGTCATATTTATGGGCGGCAACACTCAACCATGACTCAGGCACTCTGCGGATCAACCAATCCTCGAAGTAGCCGGGCATTTCATGTTTAGATTTGTCTTTATCCGGGGCGTAATAAGTTTGTACGGTAATACTGCCGGGTATCACTGCGATGATACTCATCAGAACAATCCCCGGCACAGAGGCCAGCAAGAAAATCATCCCCTTCGGTTCAGTTTCCGGTTGCAACATAGGCAGGGCGGCGGTTTCGCGGCTGGACAGATTCGGCCAGCCGCGCTGAATCAACTTCGTTAACCGGTTCCATCCGAGGCTGCTCAAATACCGGAGCCAAGCAGGCCAATGACCAAGCAGCCGAAAGCCGAAGTTCCGCCACCATTCCCTTGCCCGGTCTTGGGGCGAAGCGATCAACGGCCACAAGGTAATCAACATGCCTGCATCGACCCAAACCGCAAGGCGCTGCGACCAAGTGATAGCTTCGTCGTGAAACGGCAGGAAGCGGATTTGTGCCGCCAGCAACATTAACAAAGGTAAAGCAATGACAGTAATACCGACCACCAAGGATAGCAGCCAGCGGATCAACCAGACTTCGGAGCGCCCTACTATGAGGTGAGTGAAAGGAAAGATGAACAAGCGGTTGCGCACTTGTTGCCCGGCTGGCGTATCAGGAAGGTCGCGGTCCAGATTCCAAAGTTTGCAAGAGAGCAGTTCCAATTGCATAAGCAGGTTGAAATGCAATAGGACCAGCATCCACGGCACGATACCGTAAAAAGTGGTAAGCGGCAGTTCCACATCCAGAATCGGCAGTTTGACCGGGCTGATGCGCAGCAAGTCATCGTGCGTTGTGCCCCAGACGATGACGCCGAGATACGTGACGAACGCCATAAATGCGACATGCAGCGCCGCCACTGTCTGAGATGCGGAGTTGGCGGCTTCCAGAAGTTTCTCGATATGCGATGAGAGCTCGTCGTTGCTTTGCGGTACCGGATCAGACATGGCGATTAGGCTAGTTATTGCGGGGCTAATTTTGTGAAGTATAAATCAAAGCTGTTTGCCGGGCTCAGCATCTTTGCTGATTTGACTGCTTTGCTGATTTGACTGCTTTTCTGTTTTCGCCAGGGCCGATACCATCGACCGGCTTGAACGATTTGCCGTTACTGGCTTTGTCGTTAAGCATTATTATAATGCGGGATCTGATAGCGGCATTGGGGAACTCATCATAGGGAACCGTGTTGCCCAACTTACCCCCGGATTCCAATGCATCTTTCACAATTCACCGGACAATAAAAAACCCGCTAAGCCTTATGACTTGCAGGTTTATGAACTTCTTTGAGTCTATTTGTATTCACTAATGGAGGCTGCGGGCGGAATCGAACCGCCGTAGATGGCTTTGCAGGCCACTGCATAACCATTTTGCTACGCAGCCCTAAAAGTGAAATAAAAAAGCCGCGACAGTTCGCGGCTTTTTTAAGAATTAATTGGAGCGGGAAACGAGATTCGAACTCGCGACCCCAACCTTGGCAAGGTTGTGCTCTACCACTGAGCTATTCCCGCGCTTCAATTTATTTGGCCATTATAAGCTCTTTTTAGATCTTGTCAACCTTTATTGAACATCAATTGCCAAAACCCAACCTGAACTGCCTTTACATTCGCCATCTTCAACTTGGACTTTAACAAATGCATTTTTCTTTCCGGCAAAATCCTGGAACTCAACAGTAGTTACTGCGGTTCCCTGCGCAATACGTCTGCAAGATTCGACTTTGCCTTTTTCTTCATCTTCACTATCATCAAAAGCGGCTATAGCTCCAGGCACTGCAACCAATTGAATGGGCGATTCAACTTCATAGGTATTGGGATTTTTCAAAACATACCGCTGCCCAACAACAAGATTTTTGGCAGTAGTCTTAGGAAGGGTACCTGAATCGCCACCGCTCATCATAATAACGATCAGCAAGAAGACAACGCCTCCAACAATGCCAAAAAATACTTTTGGATTTTTTTCTTTTAAGTCCATCATTACTGTAAACAGCTTGCCAGCCGTTTCTTTTGCTGCATCTACTGGTTTTTTAGCGTTTTCTTCATTACTCATTTCTTATCCTCACAATTGTAATTTTTTATTATATTCAGGTTTTTGCTTTAAGCATATTACCTGATTACCTCAATAACTCATATACATAAACAATCTCTCTATGAGTCAGTCTCCTCAATTTTATTCAGATATCCACTTTAAAAAGTCGACGGTTGATCACCAATAATCAACTTGACGTGCCAACTTACCACGATAAAAAAACTTTTCAAGTGCTATATGCATATAGCACTATATTTCAACAATATGCGTTACTTAAATGAAATCGTAGCCTTTTTTAGCTTTTACCGATGCCGGCTTGTCCTTTTCCGCTATCCGTCGACATTCAAACAACCAGTAACCCAAGCCGACATTCTTCCTGCTGCTCAAAACAACAGGAAAGTTTTCGTTGTGCATAAACATCCGAATAACGTCGCCATCTTTCAGCATAAAACTATCTGTAATAAGGTAGGTTTTTTCATGTTCCAGCTCCTTCGCGCTATAAAACAGGCCTTTTTGCGGAACATCTTTTGCCGCCTCATCCAATTGAACATAGGTTACGGCGATAGATTGATGCGCCAATAATTGCACACCAAAGTTTATTCTGCCGCTTTGCTTATCGACTATGACCTTGTTGACTATCCCTAATGATCGTTTATGTTCAGGGCTGTCTAATTTTCTAAAGCTGACCAAGCTACCCACCGACAGGATGCCTGTTTTTGTAAATACGCCGGACAACAATCTGTCAGATGATGATTGAACGAGGAGTTCCAAATCTTTGTCGCCCGCCCCACCTAACGCACTTTGCAGCTCATGGGTTGACTCCAAGCCTATGGCAATATATCGATCCGACCTATCGCTAAATATAGGTACGCCCTGTAAATCAATGCCAAGCCATCTTTGTTCGAGGTAGTCGAGTAATTCTGCTGCCGGCTTTCCAATATCATTTTTCAAGCCATACATCGAACTAAATCTTGCTTCCGTAACATTAATCAATTTTTCTTTCTGTTTAAAAGCCTTGAACAATTTAGTAAAGTCCAGATACAGTGTTGCCGAATCGTTTTTAGCGCTTGCTTCAAACTGGCAATGCGGCGCTTTATCCTCGTCTGTTAAAACAATGCCTTGGACTTTCTGTCCCTGCACAGGTTCTTTTTTTAGACCGACCAAGGAACCGATTGTTTCTATAAAACTATAAACCAACAAAATTTCCTTTTGCATCAAGCCGGTCGGATCGGCAAGGCTGAGCAGAAGGATCTGGCGATAGCACTCTTCAGGACTACTGGCTTTGCTGGACTGGCTTATATCATTGCCGACTTTGGTCGTGCTGTTTTTTATTTTTACACTCAGGTTGTAAAGTGAATGCAAATCGATCCATACCCAATCGGGTATCGGCATCCCCATGATGAAATGACTGACAATAATACTGCCCAGCCCTTTAATGCAGCGTTGGATGGCTAATGCCGCATTCTTTCCTTGAAACCATCCGACATCACGCTTGGTCAACTCCTTGAGCACCATCCAATAGCCGATAGTGAATTCCTTTTCTATCGAAATCAATACGTTCAATATTTTCTTGTCATTCTCTTCTTTCGGGAAACCAGCTTTAATCAATCTGGCTCGAAGATAGTCTTCAATGTCACGAACGCTTGGACTTAAAAGCTCCAACGCATCCAGTCTTAACTGGATAGTCATTTCAATGGTATTGAAGTCGATAAGAAAATCGTGAAGCAAACGGGTGGCTAACCCAGGATTAGCCGTTGGTAATTCGGCAACCCAATTTTGTAACGCCTTGGCTTCAAATTCTTTAAGGCGCAGAGGATTATTTTGTTGCGCTGGAATAACCAGAAAAAAAGAGTTCTTCACATATTCACCGAATTTATTTTAATGCTTTACGTTGCCTAACAAAAACTTGCGACTATATTGCCGCCAATATCACGATCCATTATTTGATACATCAAGCCCCGCCTTTTCTCATCATCATGCCTTTCGATGGGTTATAACCAATGATTGCCGCCGCCATAAATACGCTAAAGGCAACCAGCGTGTAAATAAACGCCGACTGATTAAATTGGCCGTACAGGGCAAAGCGGATCAACTCGACAGCCTGGGAAAAGGGATTGTATTGCGCCAGGTTATGCAGCAGCGCGCTGGATTCTTTGATTTTCCATAAAGGATACAATGCGGTCGACATAAAAAACATCGGAAAAATCACAAAGTTCATCACACCGGCAAAATTTTCCAATTGCTTTATAAAAGACGACAACAATAAGCCTAAAGCGCCCAGCATTAACCCCGACAATAACAATGCGGGCATTACCCACAAATAGCCTTGCCACGGCGCCTGGATGTCATAAAACCAGGCAATCGCTAAAAACACATACGCTTGCAAAACGGATACGCCGGTACCGGCCAGTAACTTACTGATCAATAGAAACCAGCGCGGCAACGGGCAAACCATCAGTATGCGCATGCTGCCCATTTCCCGGTCGTAAACCATCGACAAGGAGCTCTGCATGCCGTTAAACAGCTGGATCATGCCGATCAGGCCCGGCGTAATATACACCTCGTAAAGAATATAGGTCTCGTAAGGCGGGGTGATCGCAAGTCCTAATGCAGCCCTGAACCCGGCAGCAAACACAAACAGCCAGACCAAAGGCCTGACCAGCGCGGAAATAAAGCGTTCACGCTGGGTAACGAATCGCCATAGCTCACGCCAGATGATGCCCCACATAGCGCGCCAGTAATGAAGTAGCTTCACGCAGTCTCTCCCTGGGTCAAGGTATAAAAAGCATCTTTAATCGTCGGGGTGTTGGTTATTTTAAGCACGTCATCAACCGTTCCGTTGGCTTTAACCTGCCCTTTATGCAATACGATTAAATGATCGCCCGGATAAATTTCATCAATCAGATGGCTGGCCCATAACACCGCCAACTTTTCCTCGACGGCCAGCTGATGCACATATTCGACGATAGACAGACGGCTGGGCACATCCAATCCGACGGTAGGCTCATCCAGCAGCAGCACCGACGGCTTATGCAATAATGCCCTGGCAATCTCCACGCGCCGCCTGTGTCCGCCGTTGAGCTGGCGCACTTTCTCAAAACGGCGCTCATACATAGCCAGGCGTTCCAGCTCTTGCTGGATGTTCTTATTGGCCTGTTTACGGCTCATACCGTACAGCGCGGCGTGGTAATGCAGGTTCTGCATCACCGTCAAATCCATATCCAGCGTCGTTTGCTGAAAAACGATGCCCAGTTTCGCCAGGGCCTTGCGGGTTTGCTGTTTAATATCATAGCCGCATAACTGGATATGCCCGTCCCTGGTGTCGTATAAGCGGGTAATCAGCGCAAATAACGTGCTTTTTCCGGCACCGTTAGGGCCTAACAGCAGCGTACATTCGCCGGGACGTATTGCAAAATTGACATGATCCAGCGCCTTCTTGCCGCTGTACGAAAA
>JBAQYH010000042.1:0-2245 GCA_049299935.1 Methylobacter sp.
TATCTAAATAAAAGAGGCAACGCGATTCGTGATTGCCATCAGATGAAAATCAACAGCAACAGGCAGGTGCGTTATGAATGAAAGTACGACTGATCAAACTGAGATTGAAAGATTGCACTCGTTAAAAAGATTGGCGACGGCCGTGTACCTATGCCAGATACTGTCCTTTGCATTTGCCGGGGTGCCGTTGCTGGTGGGTGTAGCGATCAACTTTATGAAGCAGGATGCGGTCAAGGGAACTTGGCTGGAATCCCATTTTGACTGGCAGATCAAGACTGTTTGGATGGCGCTGGCCGGATTGGCATTGGCTGGGTTGACCTTTGAGTTCGGCATCGGGCTTTTTATCCTGATTGCAACCGTGATGCTGTTGGTGTACCGAATTGTAATCGGATGGAATGCGCTGCATTCAGACCGGCCGGTTAAAGAGTGACCAATAGAGCACGGGTTGAACGGATTTTTAAAAAGCCGAAACTCGGCGTTACTTATTTTTAATCACCGCGAAGACGCGAAGAAAAACCCTAAACCTCGTGTCTCCGCGGTAAACAGCAGAACCGGCATTGCCTTAAAGCCTTGAGGGCCGGGCTCTACATGAGGACTGAACAATCAGTCCTTCAGGGCGGCGCTTTTCCCTGCTGCCGCATTTAATCATTTCTTAATATTTCCCTCGTTATACTCTGGGCTTGTAATCAGACTCACAAGTTTTTGTACATGACCAGCCAAGACAACTTCAACATTAAAAAACCGGCCCTGCCGTTCATTCTGACGATTGGATTAATGCTGCTTAGCGGCTGTCAGACATTGTCGTCGCTTTTTCCCGAGGAAGAAAAAACGGTAGTCATCGAGCTTCCCGAACCCCAACCGGAAACCGTCGTCACTCATGAGTTCGAACTGCCTGACGGCGAAAACATGGTCGGCACGCTTGCCGCCATCGAGACCCGTGAGAATGATGCGCTGCCGGACATTGCCCGGCATTTCGGCCTGGGCTATAACGACATCAGCATTGCCAATTCCAACGTCTCCCCCTGGACACCCGCGCCGGGCAGCCGGGTTCTGCTGCCGTTGCAATTTATACTTCCCGATTCGCCGCACAAAGGCATCGCCCTGAACCTGGCGAATATGCGGCTGTTTTACTATCCCAAAAAACAGCCTGGCAAAGTTTACACGTTCCCGGTCGGCATTGGCCGGCAGGGATGGAATACGCCGATGGGACTGACCAGCATCGTCGCCAAAGACGCCAATCCAAACTGGTATGTTCCCGAATCCATTCATCGAGAACATGCCGAAAAAGGCGATACCTTACCCAAGGTAGTCGGTTCCGGGCCTGATAACCCGCTGGGACTTTATGCGATGCGCCTGGGTATTCCCGGTTATTTAATCCACGGCACCAACAAACCCTACGGTATCGGCATGCAGATCAGTCACGGCTGCGTGCAGCTTTACCCTGAGGATATTGAAGTGCTGTTCAAAAAAGCCACGGTCGGCATGCCGGTGCGCATCATCCATCAACCCTACCTGACTGCCTGGCAGCAGGACATGCTATACCTTGAAGCGCATGAACCCTTGCCAAAATGGGCCAAGGAAAAAGCCAAGCTGAAAAAACAGGTCGTGAAGCAGCTGCAAGAACTCAGCGCCAAGAAAAGCGTGACGGTCGATTGGGACAAAGTCGAACGCATACTCCAGCGTTCAGACGGCATTCCCACGCCGGTCCTGGCGCAAAGCCCCGATGTGGCGGAAATATCGGCCAACGCGTTGCAGTTGAAACATCCCGGCCAGTTCTACGAACAGCCTGTCGCCGCAGAGTTAAAAGACAGCGACTGGGCCCTTTTGGTGGCCAGCTTTAATGACGAAACCAAGGCGCAGCAACTGGCCACCATGCTGAATCATCAGGGGCCGATCATACCCGCCCGTAAAATCCAAAAGGATGATGGCTACCAGGTTATCGCCGGGCCTTTTAAGAACAAGACGGAAATGAAAGCCGCCGCAAAACGCATCAAAATGGATTTTGAAATTAATGGCGAACCGTTAAAGCCGCGTGCGACTGCGGTGAATTAGGCCGGCTTGATTGTCTTTGGCTGAATGGGGCGTATCAAGCTAACCTAACCATTACATTGCTAAAAAACGCTGTTAGGATCTGGTCAGTAATAACTTCCCGATATAGATTGGATGAAATTTTTCCGTTCGCCCTGAGCTTGTCGAAGGGTGGGCGGAAAAATTTCGTCCCACCGCGTCAAGCCGATCATGCTTC
>JBAQYH010000043.1:0-6020 GCA_049299935.1 Methylobacter sp.
CTCTTTGCCTCCGGGAGCGGTGATGATTTTTTGATGTTGCGATACGGCCAGATCAGGCCAGTAAGGGTCTTCCTCGGAAACAGCAACGGCAATAGCTGAAAAAACATCGGCCTGCAACAAACGCAGCAAGGGATGTTCGATGACCGTTTTCCCGGCGAGCTCCAGATATTGTTTAGGCCGATCGGCCTGCATGCGTTTGCCGACACCGGCAGCAGGGACGATAGCCCAGAATTTTGTTGAATTGGTCATTTGTAAAAAAGGCTAAAGACAAAAGACGAAAGGCAAAAGGTGTGCGCATTTTTCACCTTTTGCCTTTCGCTTTTTGTCTAATTACTCAAGCACATGAAAAAACGTTTCATCCTCTTTAATCATCCCTAATTCATCACGCGCCCGCTCCTCAATCGCTTCCTGCCCTTTCCTTAAATCCAGCACTTCAGCATATAGCGCTTCGTTGCGCTGTCTTTTTTCCTCAGCCTGCTTTTTCAGGTCATCAAGACGCTGTTGGTAGGCGGCGATCTGCGCAACACTGCCGTCGCCAACCCATATCCGGTATTGGAAATGGATTATTAACAAGAGAATAATTGCAATGAGGATTTTCATAGATAGGGCTAAAGGCAAATGACGAAGGGGTCATGGCTTTCGCCTTTTGCCCTTCGCCTTTCGTCTGCTTTTTACAGCATTTTAAACGCACTACGGCCTGCGTAAACCGCTAAATCGCCTAATTCTTCTTCGATTTTCATCAGGCGATTGTATTTAGCGACACGGTCAGAACGGCTTAAAGAACCGGTTTTGATTTGTCCTGTGCCTGTAGCAACAGCTAAATCGGCAATCGTAGTATCTTCAGTCTCGCCTGAACGATGCGATACAACTGCTGTGTAACCTGCTGCATGCGCTGTGTTAATCGCATCTAAAGTTTCGGTTAAAGTACCGATTTGGTTGACTTTAATCAGGATTGAGTTAGCAATGCCTTTCTCAATACCTTCTTTTAAAGTAGCCGGATTAGTTACGAATAAGTCATCGCCGACCAATTGAACTCTGTTGCCCAATTTTTCGGTTTGATCTTTCCAGCCGGTCCAATCGTTTTGATCCAGGCCGTCTTCGATAGAAATAATTGGGTATTTGTTGACCCATTCAACGAAGAAATCGTTCATTTCAACAGAATTGAAGCTTCTGCCTTCTGCCGATAACTCGTAACGGCCGTCTTTGTAGTATTCTGAGCTGGCTGCGTCCATACCTAAGTAAATATCGACGCCGGCTTTGTAACCTGCTTTTTCGATCGCTTCCAGGATGACTTCGATGGCTTCTTCATTGGAAGACAAGTTAGGTGCAAAACCGCCTTCATCACCCACAGTCGTTGCCAAGCCTCTGCCTTTTAAAACTTTCGCCAAGTTATGGAAAACTTCCGCACCGTAACGGATCGCTTCACGGAAAGTCGGTGCGCCGACAGGCAGAATCATGAATTCTTGCAGGTCAACGCTGTTGTCGGCATGTGAACCGCCGTTGATGATGTTCATCATCGGTACCGGCATGACGAATTTGCCGCTGGTGTTCAAGTGACGGTATAAAGGCACGCCCGCTTCTTTAGCCGCTGCTTGAGCCGCTGCCAAGGATACCGCTAAAATAGCGTTAGCACCTAAACGGCCTTTGTTTTCAGTGCCGTCCAACGCGATCATTTTTTTGTCGATGCCTTCTTGGTCAGCGACATCCATACCGACAATCGCAGCGCGAAGTTCTGTATTAACATTGTTAACCGCTGTTAATACGCCTTTACCTAAATAACGACCTTTGTCATTGTCACGCAATTCTATTGCTTCGCGCTCGCCGGTTGATGCGCCGGATGGCACCATCGCGCTGCCGATCACGCCGGATGCCAAAATCACATCTGCTTCCAGAGTCGGGTTACCGCGTGAATCTAAAATTTCTCTTGCACGAATATCTACTATTGCAGTCATTATTTTTCCTTATTTAGAGAGTTGTTTCGATCAGGCTGGTAGCTTTTACCGCCTTGTCGATAGTTAGTAAAATTTCCAATAATTCTTTCATTCTATGTAAAGGCCAGGAGTTAGGGCCGTCACTTTTTGCTTCCGCAGGATTCGGATGCGTTTCCATAAACAGTCCGGCAATGCCGACTGCAACGGCAGCTCTGGCTAATACTGGTACGAATTCACGTTGTCCGCCTGATACCGTGCCTTGTCCGCCGGGCAATTGAACCGAGTGAGTTGCGTCGAAAACTACAGGACATCCAGTGTCGCGCATGACCGCCAGTGAGCGCATGTCGGAAACCAGGTTGTTGTAACCAAAGGATACGCCGCGCTCGCAGACCATAATCTGCTGGTTTCCGGTTGCCTTGGCTTTGTTGGCGACATGCACCATATCCCAAGGTGCCAGGAACTGGCCTTTTTTGATATTGACAGGGATGCCCTGAGAGGCGACATCCTGAATAAAATTGGTTTGCCGGCATAAAAACGCAGGCGTTTGCATCACGTCAACGACCGAAGCCACTTCGGCCAGCGGCGTATCTTCATGCACGTCGGTCAACACCGGAACGCCGATTTGCTGTTTAACTTTTTCCAGTATTTTAAGCCCCTCTTCTACGCCGGGCCCACGATAACTTTCATGCGATGAGCGATTGGCTTTATCGAAAGACGACTTGTAGATAAAGGGGATGTTTAATGCGGCCGTTAATTCTTTCAATGCGCCCGCTGTGTCCAGCGCCAATTGCTCGCTTTCAATAACGCAAGGTCCTGCTATTAAAAATAACGGCTGATCTAAACCTGTTTCAAAACCACATAATTTCATAATATTTCACTTATTCCCAAGCTTTAGCTTAGTGACTAGAGAACCGGGATGCGCCCAGTACGAAGCGCATGTTTAATTGCCTGTTCTACAATCAATCCAAATTGTCGGTCACCGCACCCAGCGAAGCCGAACTCACCAGCTTGGCATATTTTGCCAGTACGCCTCGGGTATAGCGCGGCGCCGGCTGTTTCCACTTGTCCAGGCGACGGGCGACTTCATGTTCGTTGACATGCAGTGTCAGTTCGTTGTTTTCCGCATCGATGGTGATGGTGTCGCCATTCTCGACTATTGCCAGTGCACCGCCGACATAGGCTTCAGGTGTGATGTGCCCGACCACAAAACCGTGGGTGCCGCCGGAAAACCGGCCGTCGGTAATCAGTGCCACTTCCTTGCCCAAACCTTTGCCCATAACCGCTGAAGTCGGAGACAACATTTCCCGCATGCCGGGGCCGCCTTTAGGGCCTTCGTAACGGATAACGATCACATCGCCTTTGACGATATCGCCGTTCAAAATGCTTTGCAGCGCCTGTTCTTCGGCTTCGAACACTTTGGCGGTGCCGGTAAACACCAGCCCTTCTTTGCCGGTGATTTTGGCAACCGCACCGCCGGAGGCCAGATTGCCGTACAACACGACCAGATGACTGTCTTTTTTGATCGGATTATCCAGCGAGTGAATCACTTCCTGGTTTTCAGGATACGGCTTAACATCGGCCAAGTTTTCCGCCAGCGTTTTACCGGTAACGGTTAAGCAGTCGCCGTGCAGCAATCCTTTAGCCAGCAGCGTTTTCATCAGCGGTTGAATGCCGCCGATTTCAATCAATTCGGTCATCAGATAACGGCCGCTGGGCTTCAAGTCTGCCAGCATCGGCACATGTTTGCCGATGCGGGTGAAGTCGTCCAGCGTAATGTCCACGCCGGTCGCGTTGGCCATCGCCAGCAGATGCAATACAGCATTAGTCGAACCGCCGAGTGCAATGACGACGGTAATCGCATTTTCAAACGCAGCCTTAGTCATGATGTCGCGAGGCTTGATGTCTTTTTTCAACAATTCCAGAACGGCGGCGCCGGCGCGTTCGCAATCCAGGCGTTTGTCATCTGAAATGGCGGCCTGAGCGGAGCTGTTTGGCAAACTCATGCCCAGTGCCTCAATAGCTGAAGCCATGGTGTTGGCGGTGTACATGCCGCCACAGGAACCCGCGCCCGGAATGGCTTTGGCCTCGATTTCGGCCAGTTCGGCATCGTCGATTTGGTTGTTGGCTCGGGCGCCGACCGCTTCGAATACCGAAACCACATCCAGTTTTTTGTCTTTGTGGCAGCCGGGCATAATCGTTCCGCCGTAAACAAAAACAGCCGGACGGTTTAAACGTGCCAAAGCGATCATGCAGCCCGGCATATTTTTGTCGCAGCCGCCGATTGCGACGACACCGTCGAATCCCTGGCAACCGACCACGGTTTCAATCGAGTCGGCAATCACTTCGCGGGATACCAGCGAATATTTCATGCCCTCGGTGCCCATCGAAATGCCGTCGGAAATGGTAATGGTGTTAAAAACAACCGCTTTACCGTCGGCATTGTTAACGCCAACCGCTGCCGCATCGGCCAGCTTGTTGATGTGCATGTTGCATGGCGTGACCATGCTCCAGGTTGAAGCAATGCCTATTTGCGGCTTTTTAAAGTCTTCATTGTTAAAACCGACGGCGTGCAACATAGCGCGGCTCGGTGCGCGCTCCATGCCGTCAACGACTAAAGAAGAGAACGTGCGGGTATTTTTGTCACTCATAATTAAAATTTAAAGGATAGGGGCAAAAGGCGAAAGGCGAAAGGCGAAGGAACCGGGCTTTTTTTGCCTTTAGCCTTTCGCCTTTTGCCTTAATAATTAATACGAATCCCAGCTGCTTCTGCTGCGGCGCCAGCTGAGCTTTGGCAGAATAAACCCTAAAATAACACCGATAAGGGCAAGTATGCCGCCGTATAAAAACCAGTCTTGGTTGGCGGTGTCTTGCAACGCCTGATTTTCAAGCTTGAACTGCTGTAATTCCCGTTCAACATTAACCACGCGTTCCTGAAGTTCATCGCGCTGGTTTTTTAACTCTATGGTGCTGGCAGCGGTTTTCTTCAATTCGGTGAGTTCCCTGTTTAATTGATCCCGCTCTGTCGCCAGGGATTGTTCAAGCGACGTTCCGGGAGTGATGGATTCTTTTATTGTGGACAGCTCAGCCTTCAGCGTGGCGTTTTCAGACTGCATCGCTGCCAAATTTTTGTTGGCGATCTCCAATTGAGAGCGACTGGGCGGCTCCTTCATGGTATTACGGATCGGCATATAGCCTTCTGTGCCGTCATTCAGACGGACGTGGGCAAATCCGGTACTTTTGTTTTCATCTATTATCGTCAACGGGGTGCCGGTCGGGAGCAATTTTACAACTTTACTGGTGTTGTTTTCTTCAGTCCTGAGCGATAAATTCAGATTGTCGGTAACATAAACAGTCTCAGCCTGCGCCGAACCGAAAGTTACCAGTAAGATAAAAAACGAGCTGAGTATTTTTTTCACTTGAATCTCTATTGTTGGTCGTCTGAAGGTCAATTCTAACGTGATTTTTTGCACATGAGAAATTCCAGTAATGCCTTTTGAGCATGCAGGCGGTTTTCAGCTTCATCGAAGATAACGCTTTGAGAGCCGTCAATCACCTCGGCGCTGACCTCCTCTCCCCGGTGAGCAGGCAAACAATGCATAAACAGCGCGTCGCTGTTTGCAGCTTTCATGACTTCGGCATCGACCTGATAATCTTTGAACGCGATTTCGCGTTGTTTTTGTTCTTCTTCCTGTCCCATGCTGGCCCAGACATCGGTGACGACCAAATCTGAATTTTGGGCGGCAGCTACTGGCGTGTCAAAGAACCGGACGCGATCACCTGCGGCTTCGACGATGTCTTGTAACGGCAGATACCCTTCCGGACAAGCGATGTTCAGGTTGAAACCCAGTACCATTGCCGCATGGATATAGGAGTGGCACATATTATTGCCGTCGCCGATCCAGGTCACTGTTTTGCCTTTGATATCGCCGCGATGTTCAAAATAAGTCTGCATGTCCGCCAGCAATTGGCAAGGATGCTGCAAATCGGTCAAGCCGTTGATGACCGGGACGCTGGAATATTGGGCGAAGGTAGTCACCGTTTCGTGTTTGTCGGTTCTAAGCATGATGCCGTCAACCATGCTGGAGATGA
>JBAQYH010000044.1:0-10328 GCA_049299935.1 Methylobacter sp.
TCGACCGTTTCAAACATCGTATGATCGCTGCCCGTCCCATCCAGAACGGTCTGGGCGATAAACTGCTCGTCACCGGTTTCATGCCATTGAGACGTAATCGTCAATTGTTTGTTGATAAGGATGGCGCTGGGTTCTGCATAAGTTCCTGGAGCCAGCACAATGACGTCGCCGGAATTGGCCGCGCCGACTGCGGCGGCAATAGACGGTTGGTCGATCGGAACGTTAATGGTGAGCGCAAAGGAGCTGGTTGCCGATAAAAAAAGGCCTAAAAAAATGCAGCCTAAATTCTTTTTGCTGAGGAACGTGGCGTTCATAAAAGTATTCTCCTATTGAAAGTCCTATTACATGGAGATAAAGCATTCCAAGAGTCTTGCTTTAATGATAAAAGTGAGAAAAATGGTCTCTTCTTTATTCCCAGACCTTATTTGAAAGAATGATCGCCGCCACCCTGACGAATTCCGGCAGGGTGGCGGCGAGGTTAATGCCGGCTGGATTCCTCTCTTTTTTCCATTAGTGATAATCGACATGAAGCAGCGGCGCGGCGGCTGCAACGCCGTTAAAGGCTCTTGCAACACGCTTGCCGGACCCCGTGACGATGATCGCCAGCGAGTGACCGCTTACCCAGCCGGGACGGCTGACAATCTCCTGAATCACGGCTTTCAGGTCCGGGGTTTTCTGGGCGGGACCGGCAAGTCCCACTGTCGTCCATCCCGGCACAGGATCCCAGAGTACCGAAGCGGCCGTCGTTGGCCGTGACGAGATGTTGCTTGCCGTGGTTGTGAAAGTCGGGGCATTGTCGTCAGCCTGTCCATGAATCGTCAGCGCCGTAACCTCGGCGGTGTTGACTTCATCCACCGTAAACTGGATCGATGCGCTGTCGATTGTCGCGCCTTGAGGAATGTTGACCAGGTTGAAGCGCAGGCCCACTGTCTGGTTACTGGCTTCCAGCGTCAATTCAAGATCGGAACTTGGCAAGTCCATCGCGCCGTTCGAAACAAACTGTTCCGCATCGTCGCTGCTGCTGTTGACCCGAATATCGACAGAACCTGCCCCAACCGGCGGATTGACCGTTACGGTAATCTGGGCCGAACCGGTAAGGCCGCCGTTGTCGGTCGCCGATGCGGTGATGGTGTGCGTTCCCGTGGTCAATACTTTGCTGAAGCTGGCGCCGCTGCCGATGTTATTGTCGATAGACGAAGTCCAGCTCAGCGCTCCCGTCAGCGTACCATCCTCGGTATCGGCCGCCGTTCCGGCAAAGTCTATCGAAGTGCCTGCCGCGAACGTCGAACCGGTACCTGGCGAGGTGATGTTGACGTCCGGTAGGGTGTTGCCGGGGTCTCCAGTTGCATATTCGACATGAAGCAGCGGCGCGGCGGATGGAGCCCCTTCAAAGGCTTCCGCAACACGTTTGCCGTTGCCGTCCCCGGTAATAATCACAGCCAGCGAATTGCCGCTCGTCCAGCCGCTACGATTGACAATTTCCTGAATGACGGACTTGATGTCCGGGGTTTGCTGGTCAACGCCTGCTGCACCCAGTGTAGGCCATGCGGCGGGGTTCCAGGTTGCCGAAGCGGCGGTTTTTGTCCGTGACGAAATATTATTGGCTGCGGTAGTGAAGGTTGTCGCATTGTCGGCAGCCTGGCCCCAAACCTGGAGGGTTTCGGTTACCGAGGGTGTTTCATCTACCGTAAATTGGACGTACGCATTTTGGATAACGGCTCCTTTAGGGATGGCGATGTTGTTAAAACGCATGCCGACAGTCTGGTTAGTGCCGTCGACGGTCAATTCAAGATCGGAACTGGCCAAGTCTACCGCGCCGGTCGAAACAAGCTGCTCGGCATCGTCGCTGCCGCCGGCGACCCGGACGTTGATCGTGCTTATTACCACCTCATTGACCGTGACGGTGAACGTTTCTTGGTCGCATATCGGGGGCGCTACGTCATCACAGACCCTGACGGTGAAATCTTGAGGGCCGGTTGCGGAAGGCGTCCAGCTGAATGCGCCCGCGGAGGTGATGCCGGCGTCTGCTGCTATTGGCGGCTCAAGATTAAAGGTAAGCGTGGTGCCGGGGTCAGGATCCGATGCCGTCGCGGTGAAGCTTAGCGTACTTCCTAAGTTCACCGTCTTGGGGCCGATGGGATCCAGAATCGGCGAATTGTTGGCGCCCACCGCATTGACCGTGACGGTGATCTGTTCTTCGTCGCATAAGGGGGGGGCCGTATTGTCGCAAACCCTGACGATGAAAGTGGCATTACCGGTCGCGGCGGGCGTCCAGCTGAATGTGCCATC
This sequence comes from Methylobacter sp., assembly GCA_049299935.1. Classification (GTDB taxonomy): domain Bacteria; phylum Pseudomonadota; class Gammaproteobacteria; order Methylococcales; family Methylomonadaceae; genus Methylobacter_A. The sequence goes on from JBAQYH010000044.1 coordinate 2,290, forward strand.
GGAAGTGATGTTGGCGTCTATCGGCGCACCGTCAAGACTGAAGGTGAGTATGTCGCCGGCGTTCGCATCCGTTGCCGTTGCGGTGAAGCTCAACAGGTTTCCTTCGGTTACCGTCTTGTTCCCGATGGGTGCCAGCACAGGATTGGCATGGACCGTGACGGTGAACGCTTCACTGTCGCATAGCGAGGGCGTCGCGTTATCGCACACCTGGACGGTGATAGGGAAATCGCCGCCCGCGGTAGGCGTCCAACTGAATGCGCCGGAGGTGGCGTCGATGCTTGCACCCGCCGGCGCGCCGCTCAAAAGACTGAACGTGAGCGTGTTGGCCGGTATATCGCTATCCGATGCCGTCGCGGTGAAGGCCAATAGGTTACCTACGGTTACCGTCTTATTCCCGATGGCATCCAGCACCGGCGCACTGTTGACGCTGACGCTGATCGCTTCTTCGTCGCATCCCGAGGGCGTCGCGTCATCACACACCTTGACGGTGAAGGGGTAAGTACCGCTATCGGAAGGCGTCCAACTGAATTCGCCTGTGCCGGCGTCGATGACGGCGCCAACCGGTCCATTGACAAGACTGTAGGTGAGCGCGTTGGCCGGAAGGTCCGAATCCGTTGCGTGTGCTGTGAAGGCTAGCAGACTTCCCCGGGCCACCGTCTTATTCCCGATAGCATCCAGCACCGGCGCAGCGTTAAATGACGGTTTAGGTCCAATTTGAATGCCGTCCAGAATTGCGCCTGCCGGCAGTCCGCTATCGATACCGCTCCACACAAACTCAAAGGTGCAGGTACTCGTACTGCCGGTCGTTCCCGATTTGCACAAGAAAATATCGTCGCCGCCGCCGCTTGCGCCGGTAACAGAGAAAGCGCCCAGGGTGGTTAGGAAAATATCCCCGTTTGTCTCAATAAAGGCGCCATTCACATCCTCGCTGCTGGTGGTGCTGAGGCCTACATCCGAACCGTCCAGAAAGGCAGCCCAAGTGCCGCTTGTCGCCGCGCCCAACGCGGTGTCGTTAAAGAGGAGCAGGTCTTCATCCGCCGGGGTAAAGCCGGCGATGGCTGGGGTAGGGGTGGCGGGATCAATGGTACTGATCACAAGCTTTCCGTTCGTGTTAAAGGCGATGGCGTCGATGTCCTCGCCGGCTGACGTCAAGCCTACGTCGGAACCGTCGAAATACCATTCGAAAGTGCCGGCTGTGGTGTTGCCGATAGAACTGGGGACGAAACGCAGGATGTCGGAATCATCGACAAGAACATTGGCACCCAAGCCGTTGAGCGTGGTAAAGGTCGTGTCGGCTGCAAAACTGAGCAGGATACTTTTGTCTGCCAGAATGTGAAATGCATCGATATTAGTGCCGCCGCCCAAGCCTACATCGGAGCCGTCAAAGTACAATGCCCAAGTTCCCAAATCGGTATCATAGACAATAATGTCCTCGTCGCTGAAGGCTAAACCGCCTGTGACTGCGGTCGTGGTTCCATCGGCTGCGGCGGAGATATAAATTGCAGAAATCGTTAGAGACGGGTTGACCGTGACCTGGACAGTGTTGGAAACGGGCGCGTTCGGCCCTCCTGCTCCATCGTCATCGGCCGTCAGCCGCAACACATAGACTCCTGCCGTATTGAAAGTCGCGGTGGTGTCCACGGCACCGGCGTTACCGAAGGTTACCGATCCTGGTCCGCTGTCCTTGCTCCAGGTCGTGGTTACCGTCCCCGGCGGGTTGGGCTGTCCGTCATCGGTCACCGTTCCGTCCAGATTGGTGACGGCCGGGCCGCCATTGATGGCCAGGGAGATTATCTGATTTACGCCGGCGTTCACTGCCGGAGGCTGGTTGCCCGATGCCGCTCCCGCGATTGAAAACTCATAGATCTTGCCGTCGTTTTCACTGGGATTGGAATCATTATCCACGCCGCGGTCGACGATATAGAGACTCTTAGCGGTGCTGTTTGTGCTGCGGGGGGCGATTGCCAAGCCGGCAGGCTTATTGGCTCCGGAGGCAGAGATATCGAGTGTACCCGTCAATGTGCCTGCGGTCGTAAAATAAGATACTGAGGTTTTGGGTTTACCCACGACGAACAGGTGGTTGGGATTGCCTTCGTCATATTCGGCGCCTTCGGGGTCGAGAACGCCCAAGGCCTCCGTATCGAAATGGGTACAGGATTCACCCGGACCGTCATAGGTCCCGTCTGTCGATGTGACCCGCCAGACTTCCGCGCCTACGCCATCGATAATGAACAGCGCTCCTCCACCGTAAGAGAGTCCTTCTGCATCAATGTCAGCAACGTTGCAGACATCGGGAGCGTTAAAAAAGGTACGGGTGTCATCACCTGTAAACAGATTGCCGTCATTGCCGGGTTTTATATGGAACACCCTTCTCTGATCGTCATCGGAGATGAACAGCTCGTGCTTAATGGCATCGTAGCCGCAGCCTACCGGCTCATTTGAGAAACCGGTCCGGGATAAGTTTGTTGTGGTATGCGTGTCGATTAAAGCGCCGGTCAGGCTTATTTCAAACAGGTTGTCTCCGAGAAAGAGGGCAGGCATTTCATCGACCTCGCCGTCACAGTCCAGCAGCGTCCCCCTATCTTTCAAATAAGCAATACCCGAGGGGTCCGGGCTGGTAAACGACCCCCAGCCCGAAGTCGGCGATTTAGTCGTAATGGTCTGTATCAGCGTAGTTGGAATGTCCACGGCGAATGCCGTGCCCGGCTCGGACAACAGCAGGATGGATCCCAGTGCCGAGAGCGTTAAAAATTTGTATTTATGATTCATGGTAACTTCTCCAAAAAAGTGAATTTTTGTGTTTCCCTGACCTGAAGTTCCGGCTGCCCTGCCGAGTTCAAAAGTTTATTGCAAAGCCCATTCGGTGGCTTGGCCGTTTGGCCCCTTGTCGTTTACCAAGTACAGATGGAATATCGATGGGGGATCGGTGGGGTCCAGGCTCGGGGCGAAAATCATGCCGTAGGGGACTTCGACTTGCTGTCCTGAGAAGTCTATGGCGGTAACCAGTTCGCCATCCGGGGTTAATTTGTACAATTTCTGCTGCTCGGTGCTTAATAGATAGAGATGATTGTCCGCGGGGTTAAAAGCGATGCCGCGCAATTTTCCCGACAGGCCGCCGAGAGTGACCGGCGTAATATCCACATCGGAATAATCCCTGTCTTTTCTAGGCTGGATAACGATTAAACGGGGGCCGGAGCTATCCAATACGAAAAGTTGACCGCTGACCGGGTCCAGCGTCATGCCCTGGGGATCGACGATCCCAAATTCTTTTGTCTCGAAACGCTTGATCTTGCTTGAATTCATCACGTTCCTTACTTTTGACTTGATGACGATCAGCTCATCGAGTTCGGCATCCAACAGGAATAGCCGGGATACATTGAATCCTTTTGCACCCTCGGATACAGGGTCGAAAGCGATATTAATCGAGTCGGGAATCTCCACCGGTGCGCGCAAAGCCTCGCCTTTTTTGGCGGGTGCAACCAAGACAACGCTCGCTTTTCCTTTCGGCTGGTTGAGCAGGATCAGGGTTTGCGCTTTAGGCGGAAAGGCAACGCCGGTGAGATCGGGAGGCGTGTCCCCAATAAAAAAGTCCTGGCTGAATAAATCACCGGTATCGATGATTCGGACGGATTTGAGGCGTTCAGCCTGCGCTGTCGACACTGCGGCGCAGGAAATCAACAGCACGCCGGCGCACCGTGTAAATAACGGTAAAAAAGGTTTTTTGGTTAGTTGACTGTTCATAAATTTACCTCTGGGTAGACGTTGAATATATCGGCGGCTGGAAATACGCTGTTGCAAAAGCGAAGGTCACCGTTGAAGTAGTTTGAGGACTGGTTGCGTCCAAGCCTCACATTGCCTGTATTGCTAATGCCCGCAGCAGCGATACACGCTTGCCCGGCAACATCCGTTTCCGGATGCGCCGGGTTCTTGAAACCATTGACCCTGACCCAATGAGCGATAGTGGGAGTTGTCCGATCCGGCATCAATTTCATCGGCAGTTTCCGAAGTGCTTGTGCCTCCTGCATTGATTGACCGTAACGGTGATCGTTTCTTGGTCGCATAACGGGATTATGGCGTTGTCGCACACTTTGACAGTGAAGGAGTAACTGCCGGTCGCGTCGGGCGTCCAGCTGAATGCGCCCGACGCGGCATTGTTGACGGCACCGGCCGGTTCATCGGCAAGACTGAAAGTGAGCGTGTCGGCCGGCACATCCGTATCCGTTGCTGTCGCGGTGAAGCTCAGCAGATTTCCAACAACCACCGTCTTGTTTCCGATATGCGCCAGTACCGGTGCCGTGTTTTGCAATAACGGACCGGCTCCCAATTGAATGCCGTCCAGAATTGCCGTTGACGGCAGTCCGCTGCCGATACCATTCCATACAAACTGATAGGTGCAGGCGGTGGCGCTGCCGGTCGAACCCGGTACGCACTTGAAAATATCGTCGCCGCCGCCGCTTGCACCGGGAACGGAGAAAGCGCCAACGGTAGTCAGATAAATTTCCCCTGTGCTGCCGTCGATAAAGGCGCCGTTCACATCCTCGCTGGCGGCGTCGCCGAGTCCGGCATCCGAGCCGTCGAAATAGGGAGCCCAGGTGCCGGCTGTCGTCGTACCCATAGAGGTGTCGTTAAAGACCAGCAGGTCTTCATCGGCAGCGGTATAGCCGGAGACAGCGGGCGTGAACGCAACGCCGGCGGGATCGATAGTGCTGACGGCAAGCCTTCCGTCCGGGGTAAAGGCGATAGCGTCGATGTCATCGGCGGCTGCCGTCAGCCCCACATCGGAACCGTCGAAAAACCATGCAAAACTGCCTGCTGTGTTGCTGCCGAGAGAGGTAGGGAGGAAGCGCAGGATGTCGGAATCATCGACAACGACATCAGTGCCCAAGCCGTTTAGCGACGGAAAGGTCGTGTCGGCTGCAAAACTGAGCAGGATGCTTTGGTCCGCCAGAATGTGAAAGGCATCGATGCCGCTCAAGCCGACGTCGGATCCGTCAAAGTATATTGACCAGGTTCCTGCATTGGTGTCATAGACAAGAATATCCTCATCGCCGAAGGCTATGCCGCCCGTTGCGGCGGTCGTGGTTCCGCCGTCCACGGTGGAGACATAGATTGCGGGAATAGCTGGAGGCGGGTTGACCGTGATCTTGATTTCGTCAAAAACGGGGGCGTCCGCTCCTGCCGCGCCATCGTCATCCGCGGTCAGCCGAAGCGTATAACTTCCTTCCGCATCGAAAGCCGCCGTGGTATCCACGGCACCGGTGTTGCCGAAGGTCACTGTTCCCGGTCCGCTGACCTTGCTCCAGGCCGTGGTTACGGTTCCCGGCGGGTTGGGCAGGCCGTCATCGGTCACCGTCCCGTCAAGACCGGTCTCGGCCGTATGGGTGTCGGCCGATAAGGAAATTATCTGATCCGTGCCCGCTCCGGCTGTCGGAGACTGGTTGCCCGTTGTCGAACCGGTCAGCGAAAATTCATAGATCTTGCCGTCGTTTTCGGAGGGGTCGATACCATTATCGACGCCGCGGTCGACGATGTAGAGATTCTTAATCGCGGGCGTAGGATCGTTACTTCCTCTGCTGCCGGGGGCGGCAGCCAGGCCGGAAGGCTTCCTGGAATTGGCGGCAGATATATCGATGGTCTGCACAAACGTGCCTAAGGCCGTGAAATAGGACAGGGTTTTGGGCTTGCCTACTACGAACAGGTGGCCGGGATTATCGCTGTCATATTCGCCGCCTTCGGGATCCGTGACCGAGGCCGATGTATCGAAATGGGTGCAGCTTTCGCCCACACCGTCAAATATGCCGTCAGCCGAGGCAGTGACCCTCCAGACTTCGGAGCCCAGGCCGTCGATAACGAACAGCGCGCCGCCGTAAGCGACGCCTTCAGCATCAATATCGGAAATATTGCAAACGCTGGGCGCGTTAAAAGAAGTGCGGATGTCGTCAGCGGTAAACAGGGCGCCGTCATTGCCGGGCCGTATTTGAAACACCAGTCTCTGATCGTCATCGGAGATGAACAGATTGCCGGTAACGGCATCGTAGGCGCAGCCTACCGGCTCATTCGAAAAACCGGTCCGGGACAGGTTTGTTGTGGAATGGGTAGGGCCTAAAGTGCCGTCCAGGTTTATTTCAAACAGGTTGTCCCCGGTAAAGAGGGCCGGTATTTCATCGACCTCGCCGTCGCAGTCCAGTAGCCTCCCTGTCGAGTTCAGGTAAGCCAGCCCCGAGGGGTCCGGGCTGGCGGTGCCGGAGGGCCAAGGCGGCGAGTTGGTGATTATGGTCTGTATTAAGGTGCCGGTAATGGCCGCCGCGAGTGCCGGGTAAGGAGCGTACAGCAACAGTGCGGTAAGTATTAAACTTTTTTTATGATGATTCATGGCAACCGTCCTAAAAAAGCGGGTTCTTGAGTGTTCCCGGCAGCAAATGCCGGCTGTGCCGCGCTCACCGCAGCGCCCATTCGGTGGCTTCGCCGCTTAAACCCTTGGCACTCAGCAGGTACAAATGGAATATCGACGGATGATCGGTAGGGTCCAGGCTGGGGGCGAAAGCCATGCCTTGGGGGACATCGATTTTCAGTCCGGAGAGGTTGATGGTGTCGACTAACTCGCCGTCCAGGGTTAATTTGTACAATGCCTGCTGCTCGGTGCTTAAAATGTAGAGATGACTGTCCGCGGGATTAAAAGCGATGCCGCGCAATTTCCCCGCCAAGCCGCCGAGAGAGATCGGCGTAACCGCCGCACCGGTAAAATTGCGCCTCAGTTTAGGTTGGATAGCGGCTATGCGGGGTCCGGCGCTATCCAATACGAATAGTTTCCCGGTAGCGGGGTCAACGGTCATGCCTTGGGGATTGCCAATCCCGAATTTTTGCGCGTCGAAGCGCCTGATGTTTTTTGAATCCATCACATTGCGCGACCGTGCCTTGACGGCGATCAGTTCGCCGAGATCGGCGTCGAACAGGAATAGCCTGAATTGGCCTTGCCCTTTCGCCCTTTGGGATACGCTATCGAAGGCGGTATTAATCGAATCGGGGATCACCAGCGGTGTGCGCAAAACCGTGCCGGTTATATTTTTGGGTGGTTCGGCCAGGATAATGCTCGCACGTCCTGCCGGTTGATTGAGCAAGACCAGGGTGTTGGCCTTGGGCGGAAATCCGACGCCCGAGAGATCGGGATTGCCCGCAATAAAAAAGTCCTCGCCGAATAAATCATCGGTGTCGATGGTGCGGATAAACTTGAGGCTTGGCGCCGCCATTGCAACGTTGAAAGCCGGCAGCACACCGGCACAGAGTGCGAGTAACAGTGGGATAAACGTTTTTGTTATTTGACTGTTCATGAATCGTCCTCTTGTGCAAGTGGCTTGAAGGTCGGCAGGGAGATGCGCTTACTCGTTGTAGACCTGGAGTATATCGGCGGCTGAAAGCGCCCTGTTGTAGATGCGAAGATCGTCAATCGCGCCGTTGAAATAATTTGAGGTCTGGTCGCGCCCCAGCCTTACATTGTCCGTATTGGTAATGCTTGCGGCATTGAAGGCGGAAATATCGATTTGTCCCGAGAGCACCGCATTCACATACAATTTCATCAGTCCGGCCCGGTCGACAGAAACCGCCACGTGGTACCACGTTCCGGCGACAGCGTTTGTTACGGCTAAATTTTTGCTGGTCGCGCCGAAGTCGATCAGTGCGGTGATCGTGCCGGTGCCGTCGGTGCGGGTATGAAAACCGGCGTTTCCGGAGGCGCTGCTCCGGTTATTGAAGATGCCTGCAAAGTTTTTAAAACCATTGACGTTGACCCAGTGAGCGACAGTGAAGTTACCCGTTCCAAAGTCGATCTTTCCGGCATCGCCTAAAGCGTTGGTGCCGTTGAAGGATGCCGCATTGCCTGTTTTTCCGGTAACCCATAAAGAATTACTGAGAATGGCGCTGTTCGTTCCTGCCGAGTCGAGTGCGGTGGCGCCGGAAGTCTCATCAAATTTCCACTGATGAGCCAGGCCATCCACTGGCGCGGTGCTGTCCACGGTCACGGAGACAGCAGTGGACGTGGCCGT
>JBAQYH010000045.1:0-1681 GCA_049299935.1 Methylobacter sp.
CCCACAGGTCGAACGGCGCGCGCGACGGCACATAAAGCAGCAAAGTATATTCATTGGTGCCTTCCACTTTGCTATGCACATGGGTTAACGGGTCTTGGAAATCGTGCCCTACGTGCTTGTAAAATTCGTTATAAGCCTCATCGGTAATATCCTGACGGGCTTTGGTCCATAATGCGGAAGCCGAGTTCACGGTCTCTTCGACGATTTCCGCCGGTTTTTCTTCCTCACCTTCTTCGCCCTTAACCGCGGGGATTTCTTTGTCCATCACGATAGGCAAAGAAATATGATCGGAGAATTTTCTGACGATAGAGCGGATACGGTAAGCGTCCAGGAACTCGCTTTCAGCTTCTTTCATGTGCAACACGATTTCGGTGCCGCGTTGGGCTTTTTCTACGGATTCGAGTGTGTAATCGCCCTCGCCCGCCGACTCCCAGCGCACGCCTTCGCTCTTGTCGGCGCTGGCTTTGCGGGTGGTCAAGGTCACTTTATCGGCAACGATGAACGCCGAATAAAAACCCACGCCGAATTGACCGATCAATTCGCTGTCTTTGGCTTGATCGCCGGTTAGTGATTGAAAAAACTGTTTGGTGCCTGATTTGGCGATGGTGCCGATGTGTTCCTGAACTTCCGCGCGGGTCATGCCGATACCATTATCGATAATGGTGATGGTGCGCTTGTCTTTGTCGTATTCCAGGCGGATTTTCAGCTCGCTGTCGCCTTCATACAAACTGTCGTTGGACAGCGCCTCAAAGCGCAGTTTGTCTGCCGCATCCGACGCATTGGAAATCAATTCCCGTAAGAATATTTCCTTGTTACTATATAACGAATGAATCATTAAATGCAGCAGGTGCTTAACTTCGGTTTCAAAGCCTAAGGTTTGTTTTTTTGCTTCAACAGTCATTTTTTATTAATCCTTATTAATTATTAAGATTACCGCCGATATGAGGACTCATTGGTTTTTTTCAAGCCCAACTCAGACAGATAAAAATTAAGATTAATCCCTTATGGCCATAAACCTCACATCAAAAAAAATATTGGTTGTCGAAGATCAAGCGATCATGCGGGAAACCATTAAGCATATTCTGGGTTCATTCGGCGCCCGGTTTATTGTTGAGGCGGAATCCGGCATCAACGCAATAACGGCGATGCGGATTGACCGCTTCGATATTGTGCTCTGCGATTACAACCTGCTCAGGGGGAAAAACGGTCAGCAGGTTCTGGAAGAGGCCAGATACCTTAAATTATTGCCAGTTAATGCCATTTTTATCATGGTCACTTGCGAACAGAGCCAGGAGATGGTGCTTAGCGCTATCGACAATAAACCCGATGACTACCTGATTAAACCCTTCAACCGGCAGCAACTTTTAAGCCGCATTGAAAGATGCCACGCCCGCAAGAAATACTTGTCCAGCATTGAAAATGAAATAGACTCCGGCAACCTTTACCAAGCCATCCGCAATTGCGAAAAACTGCTCCAGCTGGATGATAAAAAAATGCGTATGCAATTATTAAAAATGCGCGCAGAACTCACCCTTAAGGTTGGGGACTTTAAGACCGCCGAGGAGATTTATCAGGACATTCTGCATGAGCGGGAACTGCCCTGGGCCAGATTGGGATTGGGCGTTGTTGCTTTTTTTCTTGGCTATTACGATCAAGCCATTAAGACTTTCCAGGAACTCAT
>JBAQYH010000046.1:0-21735 GCA_049299935.1 Methylobacter sp.
CCGGCGGTGGGCAAGGGCACAGACGGGGAAAACCGGCGCGTTTACTACGAACGCCTGGATTTCGAGTTGAAGATGATTACCCAGATGGGTTTTCCGGGCTATTTCATGATTGTTGCCGACTTTATTCAGTGGGCGAAAAACAATTTTATTCCGGTAGGTCCAGGCCGGGGGTCGGGTGCGGGCTCGCTGGTGGCCTACGCGCTGAAGATTACCGACCTTGATCCTATTGAATTCGACCTGCTGTTTGAGCGGTTCTTGAATCCCGAACGGATTTCGATGCCCGACTTCGACGTGGATTTCTGTATGGACCGCCGCGACGAAGTAATCGATTATGTCGCCCGGAATTACGGCCGCGATCATGTCGCACAGATCATCACCTACGGTTCGATGGCGGCCAAAGCGGTGATCCGCGATGTCGGCCGGGTGCTGGGTTTCGGTTACGGTTTTGTCGACAGGTTGTCCAAACTGGTTCCGTTTGAAATCGGCATGACGCTGACCAAGGCGCTAAAAGACAGTCCCGAACTGAAGCAGCTTTACGACACCGAAGAGGAAGTCAAGGCGCTGATCGATATGGCGCTGTCGCTGGAAGGTACGTCCAGGAACGCGGGCAAACATGCCGGCGGCGTGGTGATCTCGCCGACCAAACTGACCGACTTTACGCCGCTGTATTGCGACCAGGACGGCAATAACCTGGTCACCCAGTTCGACAAGGATGATGTCGAAGCGGTCGGCCTGGTCAAGTTCGACTTTTTGGGCCTGCGCACGCTGACCATTATCGATTGGGCGTTGCAGGACATTAACGCCAAACAAAAGAAGCTGGGCAAGCCGCCGGTCGATATAACGACTATTCCCAGGGATGATCCGGCTTCCTACAAGTTGCTGACCAACGCCCAAACCACCGCCGTATTTCAGTTGGAATCGCGCGGCATGAAGGAGCTGATTAAAAAGCTGAAACCCGACTGCTTCGACGACATTATCGCGCTGGTGGCGCTGTTCCGTCCGGGGCCTTTGGAATCGGGCATGGTCGACGATTACATCAACGTCAAGCATGGGGCTCAAGCCTCGTACGCGCATCCGTTGCTGGAGCCGATTTTAAAACCCACCAACGGCGTTATTTTGTATCAGGAACAGGTGATGCAGATTGCCAGGGAAATGGCGCTATATACCTTGGGCGGCGCGGACATGCTGCGCCGGGCGATGGGCAAGAAAAAGCCGGAGGAAATGGCCAAGGAGCGGGACAAATTCATGTCCGGCTCGGTGCAAAACCAGGTCGAGGCAGAAACCGCCACTTACGTGTTCGATTTAATGGAGAAATTCGCCGGTTATGGTTTCAATAAATCGCATTCCGCCGCTTATGCGCTGGTCGCCTATCAAACCGCTTGGCTGAAAGCCCATTACCAGCCCGAGTTTATGGCCGCGGTAATGTCCGCCGATATGGATAACACCGATAAAGTGGTGATCTTGATTGAAGAATGCAAACAGATGAAGCTGGAAGTCTGTCCGCCGACCATCAATGTTTCCAAATATAAATTTACCGTAAACGATGCAGGCCATATTGTTTACGGCTTGGGCGCGCTAAAAGGAGTAGGCGAGGCGGCCATTGAAGAAATGCTGATTGAGCGGGAAGCAAACGGGCCGTTCTCCGGGCTGTACGATTTATGCAAGCGGGTAGATTTGCGCAAGTTCAACCGGCGGGTGCTGGAGGCATTGATTCGCGCCGGGGCTTTTGACGAATTCGACGATAACCGGGCCGGGCATTTGGCGGAGCTGCCGACAGTATTAAAAGTCGCCGAACAGCACGGAAAAAATGCGCAAACAGGTCAGAACGATTTATTCGGCCTGGCCGTTAATGTTGAAAATATTGATGACACACATGCTTATGCGACCGTGGTTGAGCCGTGGTCGGAAAATGAACGGCTGGCTGCGGAAAAGCTGGTCCTGGGTTTGTTTTTAACCGGGCATCCGATAAACCAATACGAGGCCGAGTTAAGACAGTTTACCAACGGAACCATAGAATCGCTGCTGTCCAATGTGGAGCGATCCAAAAGCAGGAAAATGGAAGCCCGAACGGCCGGTTTGGTCGTCGAAGTGCGTACCCGTCAGACCAAGAGCGGTAAGACCATGGGCTTTGCAACGATTGATGACCGAACCGGCCGGCTGGAGATTGCGGCTTTCGGCGATGTTTACGAAAAATACCGGGGCGTTTTTACCCGCGACAGCCTGTTGATTGCCGAAGGGGCGCTGGGTATTGACGATTATTTGGGGACGCTACGCTTATCGGTAGAAAAGCTGTACAGCATGGAGCAGGCCAGGGAGGCTTTTGCCAGAAGCATACAGTTGGTGTGGAATGCGGCAGACAATGAGCACGACTTTGTCACGAAGTTGAGCGCCGTTTTGGAACCTTTTAAAGGCGGCGGCTGTCCAGTGGGCATCAGTTACACATCAAAGATTGCCAAAGCGAATCTACAGCTGGGCGATGAGTGGCGTGTTCATCCCACCGATGAACTGGTTGCGCGATTGAGATCGTTGTTGGGGAGCGGGGCTGTAGAGGTTAGGTATAGGTGAAGTATTAAAGATTGATTAATTCACCACGAAGACACGAAGAACACGAAGTTTAGCTTTGGCTTTTCTTCGTGAACTTCGTGTCTCGGCAACTGCTCCATGCGTTACTCTACCTCCTGCATCCATGCAGTCGTTCGTGGTGATATGTTTTAAAGTTGAGGCGGTTCGTTATTCCGTTTCTTGCCTTACCACTTCAACCGGTTTTGGCGCAGGTGCCGGTTCAGCCGGAGCCGCCGGTTTGGGAGCTTCCGTTTGCTGAGGGGCAGCGCTAACCTGGCTGGGTGCATGAGCCTGAGGCTCAGGGCGCTCGGTTCTTTCCGCTCTTTCCGCTCTTTCCGCAAAGTCGTTGTCGTAAGAACGGGGCGCCGGGCGCGACTCGTCGTTGCTTGGCCCGGACGCTTCATTCGAGGAATTTGAATCGCCTTCCGTTTCAGGTTTTTTGTAGTTCGGGTTACGCGGTCTTCTGCGATTAGGCCCTCTTCTGGCATTGTTTCTTTTGGGCTGTTCCCGTTCTCCGGCAGCAGGAGCAACAACTTCCGGCGCAGTTGAAACAATTTCAACAACATCGGCTGCTTCACTTTTAACTTCATCGGCTTTCGTTGCAGGCATGGCCGCCGGTTCGAGATTGCGTTTTACGTTTCTGCCTTGGCCGCGGGGTGGGCGGTTTTGACGAGCCGGCTCTGCATTCTGTTCCGGTTTCGGTTTCGGCGCTTGTCCTTGTTCAGTCGCTTGAGCTTGCTCCAGCTTTGGATTTTGACTGCGGTCACGGTCACGGCCACGTCCACGGTTACGCCCGCGTCCTCTTTCCTGGGTTTGTCCCTGACCTTGCCTGCTGTCCCTGCTTTTGCCCGGTTGACTTTCGTCAGTAGGCTTGGTTCTTTCGGCGGTTTGTATCGCCGGTACTTTAGGCGCTGGGCTGGAACCTATCAGTTTATGCCAGAAGCGTTGGATCAGGCTGGCCGATTCGCTTTTGTTTTGCACCGGCGCAGGCGATTCATGCAGGAATTCCTTGACTGCCGCTTTGGTAGCGGCCGGTTTTACTTGCTGGGCAAACTCAGGGATAGTGATGTCTTCCGCTTTGATTTGCAGGTAGCTGGCTTTGCTGTCGCCAGCCTCTTTTTCCTTGATGCGCTCAATGTCATAAGCCGGTGTTTCCAAATGCTTGCTGGGCAGGATCACAATGCCGACTTTCAGGCGGTGTTCAATTTGCTCGATGGCGCTGCGTTTTTCGTTTAACAGGAAAGTCGCGCATTCAATAGGCAAATGGGCAATGACTTTTTCAGTGCCTTTTTTCATCGCTTCTTCTTCAAGAATGCGCAGTACGGAAAGCGCGACCGATTCTACATTGCGGATCGTGCCCTGGCCTTTGCAGCGCGGACACGGCAGTTGAGTCGAGTCGCCCAATGAAGGACGCATCCGTTGCCTGGACATTTCCAGCAGGCCGAAACGCGAGATGCGGCTGGTCTGGATGCGGGCGCGGTCGATTTTAAGCGCGTCGCGGAGGTGGTTCTCAACGGTTTTCTGGTTCTTATTGGACATCATGTCGATGAAGTCGATAACAAACAGGCCGCCCAAGTCGCGCAGTCTCAGTTGGCGGGCAATTTCATCGGCCGCTTCCAGGTTGGTGTTTAATGCGGTTTCCTCGATGTCGCTGCCTTTGGTGGCGCGTGCGGAGTTGATGTCGATAGAGGTCAGCGCTTCAGTGTGATCGATGACGATCGAACCGCCCGAGGGCAACGAAACTTCGCGGCCGTAAGCCACTTCGATTTGCGATTCGATCTGGTACCGGTTAAACAGCGGGACGGCGTCCTGGTACAGTTTTGCCTTCGGCAAAAAGTGCGGCATGACTTGTTTTAAGAAGTTTTGCACCAGTTTGAACGAATCTTCATTGTCGATCAGAATCTCGTCAATATTGCCGCGCAAATGGTCGCGCAAGGCTCTGATGATGACATTGCTTTCCTGGAAAACCAGGAACGGCGCATTATGTTCGTCGGCGGAACGCTCTATGGCTTCCCAGAGTTGCAGCAGATAATTCAAGTCCCATTGCAGTTCTTCGGCGTTTTTTCCGCATCCGGCCGTCCTGACGATGAGTCCCATGCTTTCCGGGATCTCAAGCGCTTCCATGACTTCGCGCAGGTCGCTGCGGGTTTCGCCCTCAATGCGCCGCGAAATACCGCCGGCTTTAGGGTTGTTGGGCATTAACACCAGATAGGTGCCGGCCAAACTGATATAGGTGGTTAAAGCTGCGCCTTTATTGCCGCGTTCTTCTTTTTCAATTTGAACAACGATTTCCTGACCTTCTTTAATCAGGTCTTTGATGGCAGGGCGACGGCCGTCGTTTTCGACGCCATCTTGCGGTTGACGGTAGAGCGGAGAGATTTCTTTGAAAGGTAAAAAGCCGTGTTTTTCAGCGCCGTAGTTGACAAAGGCTGCCTCTAAGCTGGGTTCTACGTGGGTTACTATCCCTTTGTAAATGTTAGACTTTTTTTGTTCTTTCGAAGGTACTTCTATGTCAAAATCATACAGTTTTTGACCGTCTACCAAAGCGACTCGCAGTTCTTCCGGCTGCGTAGCGTTGATAAGCATTCTTTTCATTCAATATTCCTTGTTGTTTCCTGCTCCATGGTCAGATTTTACTGAACAGACTGGTTTGGGTCATCGTGTTGTTGCAGGGCTATTAAAGCCGCTTCTACATATCTTAGTTTTTTACGGTTTTAATGTTCCGTTTCTGCGTGTTGTAGCCGGTATCCTTGTCTTCACTTAGGTGAAGACCGCGGATAGATGCACGGACAGAGTCTAAGCAAATAAATATTCTTTTTTCAGTCTTGGTTGTAAATTCCGTCTTAAACAGGAGTTATAAATCGTTCGTCTAGGGTCGAACGATGAACCCGAAAATCTTACAATGATGAATCAGCGCGGTCATCCAGCGCAGTTTTAATCATCATCGAGTAGCGCCCCAAGGCGGTTTTATTAGTGAAACCGCAGAGCAAAAGTATGTTTTTTATATAAAAAACCTGCTTAATATAGCAATCTTATTGCTATACATCAATTTAAAGAATCAATCATCACCAGATGCTGGTATTATTTGCACTATGAATAGTGAAGAAAAAACCGCAACACCCCAAGTCCAGCTGGTCGAAATTACCGAAGAGAATTGCGATCAACGCTTGGATAATTTTTTAATCGCCCGCTTGAAGGGCGTGCCTAAAAGCCGAATTTACCGGATCGTTCGCAAAGGTGAAGTGCGGGTCAATAAAGGCCGCGTCGATGTTAAATATCGCCTGGTTACCGGCGATATCGTCAGGATTCCTCCGGTCAGGGTGGCCGAACGCAGCGAAGAATCGTATGTGCCGCAGGGCCTGCAAGCGGCGTTGCAACAGGGCATTTTATTCGAGGATGACGGCTTCCTGATCGTCAACAAGCCGGCAGGTTATGCGGTGCACGGCGGCAGCGGCGTCAGTTCCGGCATTATCGAAGGACTGCGCCTGTTAAGACCCGAGGCTCATTTTTTAGAGCTGGTGCATCGTCTCGACAAGGATACCTCCGGCTGCCTGATCATCGCCAAGAAACGCAGCGTGCTGAAGAAGTTGCATGAACTGTTTCGCGACGATCATATCCATAAAACTTATTTGGCCCTGCTGGCAGGGCAATGGGCCAGGAAAAAACTGGTGGTCAACGCGCCTTTGCTGAAAAATGTCAGCAAAGGCGGTGAGCGCATGGTGGTGATCAGCCAAGCCGGCAAAGAGGCCGAGACGTTGTTCCGTCGCTTGAAATTATTTGGCGATTCGACGCTGGTCGAGGCTTCGCCGAAAACCGGGCGCACCCATCAGATACGCGTTCACGCCGCGAGTCTTGGGCATCCGATCGTCGGCGACGAGCGTTATGGACGGGATGAAATTAACCAGAAATTTAAAGGCCGGGGCTATAAGCGCATGTTCCTGCATGCGGAAAAATTAAAATTCCAGCACCCGGTTACCGGGGAATTGTTAACTATTTTGGCGCCTTTACCGCAGCCATTGGAAGATTTGTTAAAACATGAAGAACAAGTTTGATTTAATCATATTCGACTGGGACGGCACCCTGATCGATTCGATAGACTGGATCGTACACTGCCTGCAAACGGCGGGACAACAATGTAGTTGCGGTATTCCCGAAGCGCAGGCGGCAAAAGACGTGATCGGCCTGAGCATTACAAACGCCTGCGCCAAGCTGTTTCCCGGCGTCGATGATGAAACATTGACGCAATTGACGGTCTGTTACCAGCAAACCTATTTGTCCAGACAGCTAAGCCGCGAAGACTTATTTCCCGGCGTTTACGATATGCTGGTGGAACTGAAACAGGACGGTTATCAGCTGGCTGTTGCGACCGGTAAAACCAGGACCGGTTTGCAAGAGGCATTACAGGCGACAGAAACCGAAGAACTGTTCTGCATCACCCGTTGCTCCGATGAGACCGCCTCCAAACCGGACCCTCTGATGCTGCACCAGATCATGCAGCACACTCAGGCGGCGAATGAGCGGAGTTTGATGGTGGGGGATTCCACCCATGACTTGCAAATGGCTATGAATGCCCAAATATCGGCCATAGCGGTGTCATGCGGTGCGCATCCGGAAGACATCTTGCAACAATACAACCCGTTGCTGTGTTTACAGCAACCGGCAGAATTACTGAATATTATTAGAGGATAACAAGTCATGGATAATCAAAACAAACCAGGGGCTACACAAGAATCCGGCTGGGAGCGGGAGGTCATTGAAAAGTTGGCCCTGGCCGCAATCACCGAACAAACCAGGGCAAGGCGTTGGAGCGTTTTTTTTAAGAGCTTGTTGTTTGTGTATTTGATTGCCGTGTTCGCGGTGGCGATGTATCCGAAGATCAGCCAGGATATCGGCGTTGACGGCAAGGATCATACCGCCGTTGTCGATGTGGTCGGCATGATTGCCGAAGGCAAAGAGGCCAATGCCGACAGTATTATCGAAAGCTTGAGAGATGCGGTCAAAGACGAGCACACCAAAGGCATTATCCTGCACGCCAATTCGCCTGGCGGCAGCCCCGTGCAGTCGTCCTATGTGTATGAGGAAATCAGGAAGATTAAAAAAGAGCATCCCAAATTGCCGATTTATGCAGTGGTCAGCGATATTTGCGCATCGGGCTGTTATTTTATCGTCTCGGCCAGCGACAAGATTTTTGTCAATCCGTCCAGTCTGGTCGGTTCCATAGGCGTATTGATGGACGGCTTCGGCTTTGTGGACGGCATGCAAAAACTGGGCGTAGAGCGGCGCTTATTCACGGCCGGCGCGCATAAAGCCATGCTCGACCCATTTTCGCCGTCTAAAGAAGACGAAACGCAGTATATACAAGGCCTGCTAAACCAAGTGCACCAGCAATTTATCGGTGCGGTTAAAGCCGGTCGCGGCGACCGGCTTAAAGAAAGTCCCGACATGTTCTCAGGACTGGTCTGGACTGGCGAGGAAAGCGTGAAGCTGGGTATAGTCGATGGTGTCGGCAATCAGGACACTGTCGCCAAGGAACTGATTGGCGCGGAAAAATTGGTGGACTTCAGCCAACAGGAACATTTACTGGATAAAATCGCCGGCAAGCTGGGCGCGTCTTTCGGGCAAGCCATCGGCAGCTTGGTTCAAGGCGTGTCGTTACGATAAAGGTTCAGTGCCGATTCAGGGTGAGGGGTTAAAATGCTTTTCGCTCGATAATGGGACACGGATAGAACGGATTTTTTAAAAGCTGAGACCAAAGTTTGTAAATCAGTGATTATCCGTTTAATCCGCGTTCTATTTTGTAGTTACGTTGAACAAACATTTTGCGCCTAGATAGCTTGGATTGCCCATGAGAAATTTGCTTAAAGTCGTTGTAGTCAGCTTGCTGTTTTCCAATAGCTGTCTTGCAGAAAACGCCCTGTTGGCTTACATCAGCTTGGACGATGCGACCAAACAAATCATCGAGGGCACCTACAACAAGGTACTTGGCGCGCAAACAGAAATCATTGACGGCAAAGAAGTCCATATCATTAAAGTGCTAACCCCTGACGGCCGTATCCAATATTACAAAATTGATGCCCAAACCGGGCAATTAGTCAGTTGACCTTAACAGACGGAAAACATGCGTATTCTAGTTGTTGAAGATGAATTAAAGCTCTGCGAACAAATCCAGCAGTTCTTTGCGGATAAAGGTTTTGCCGTCGATGCTGCCAATAACGGCCGTGACGGCTATTACATGGGCAAGGAGTATCCGATTGATGCTGCTGTGGTCGACATCGGCTTGCCCGATTTTTCCGGCATCGAACTGATCAAGCGTTTGCGTAAAGACAAGGTCACCGTCCCCATCCTGATTTTAACCGCCCGCAGCCGTTGGCAGGAAAAAGTGGAGGGGCTGGAAGCGGGGGCCGATGATTACCTGGTCAAGCCTTTTCATTATGAAGAGCTGCTGGCCAGGATTAACGCCTTGATACGGCGCTCAGCCGGGGTGGCTCACCCGGTGTTAACCCATGACAATATTGAACTGGATACCGTCGCCCAGGAAGTCACCGTGTCCGGCGTCAAACAGGAATTGACCGCGTACGAATACAAGGTGCTGGAGTACCTGATGTTCCGCAAGGGCGAAGTGATTTCAAAATCCGTTCTGACCGCGCATATTTACGATGAAGACTTTGAGCGCGACAGCAATGTGCTTGAAGTTTTTATCGGCCGCTTGAGAAAGAAGCTCGATCCCGACGGCACCCGCAAGCCCATTGAAACCTTGCGCGGCCGGGGTTATACGATTCATGCCGAGCGAGATTGATCATTCCCGCGCTTCGGAGACTATGCATCGTTCCCACGCTCCGGCGTGGGAATGCAGTTATGGGACGCTCCAGCGTCCTGTTCCACTAAAGCACAGCATTCAAAAAATCATTATGGAAAGAAGTCGTTACGGGATAATCGGGCCGGATAAGCTGCATTTTATAACTTACACAGTTATGTGAATTTGCCTGAACGTTTGCGCTGGTTGAGCGCAGGATAGTTGGTTTCGATGGATATGGCGAAGTTGACGCTGGAGCGTCTGAGACTGCATTCCCACGCCGGAGCGTGGGAACGACAAAAATTTTTCGTGCTTTTCGTGTTTTTCGTGGACGAAATGATTATTTCCCCAAAGGCTCTCAATGCAAATTAAGTCACTAAGCTTCCGATTGCTGGTTTCGGCCGTCCTTGTGCTTGCCTCATTCTTCGCCTTGGCTTCGGTAGTGCTTGAACGAGGCTTTCTTGAGAGTGCCGAACAGGCATTACAGGAAAAATTGCAGGTTCATGTGTACTCGCTGTTGTCTGCCGCCGAACTTAAAAACTCCGGGGACTTAAGTATGCCGCCTAATTTACCGGAGCCGCGCTTTGCAACCCCCGGTTCCGGTCTTTATGGTTTTATTCATTTGACCAAGAAGAATCTGGTCTGGCGCTCGCCATCGGCCATAGGTCTTGATGTACAGCCTCCACCGGAATTAAACGCAGGCCGCTTTGAATTTTCATTAACCGAACAGGGGCGTTACGCCCTTCATTACGCCGTTCTTTGGAAAAACGTCGTCGGCATAGAGCGCGAATATATCTTTACCGTGACCGAAGATGCGCAGTTTGTCAGCGGTCAGGTCGATCAGTTTAGAGAAACCTTAAGAACATGGCTGCTGGCTTTAGGCCTGGTTTTGATCTTTATCCAACTGGCCTTGTTGCGCTGGGGCTTGAAGCCTTTGCGAATCGTCGTAAAAGACCTTGAAGCTATCGAAAAAGGGCGGAAAACCCATTTAGACGGAGACTATGCAACGGAACTGGAAGGGTTGGCCGGCAATCTCAACGCCTTCATCAACAGCGAGCGGGCGCATCTGGAACGTTATCGCAATGCCCTGGCGGATTTGGCGCACAGCCTGAAAACGCCGCTGTCGATATTGCGCGGTTGCACCGAGTCTTTCAGCGCAAACAAGGAGACGGTGAAAGAACAGATTTCCCGTATGGATGAAATCGTCGAGTATCAATTGCAGCGGGCGGCGGCAAAAGGCGGCGAGCATAAAACCGCAGGCACCGTCGATTTATCGGCGGTTATAAAAAAAATAAGTGCATCGCTGGCTAAGGTTTATATCGATAAAAACATCACGTTCGATATAACTGTGCCGGAACAAAGCCTGATTTATTATGAAGAAGGCGACCTGTACGAAATAGCCGGGAACCTGATGGATAACGCCTGCAAGTGGTGCCGGAACACAGTGAAAGTCAGCATTACCCTGAACGAACACAAAGGCAGGCGGAATTTTGGCGTATTGTTGCAAATTGAAGACGACGGGCCGGGAATCCCGGCTGGAAAGTTGGCCGAGATTTTAAAAAGAGGCGTCCGCGCCGATGAAAATATCCACGGTCACGGCATCGGCATGGCCGTCGTTTATGAGCTGGTCGGATTGTTTGGCGGACTGTTGGAAGGCAAAAAAAGCGAAGCGTTGGGCGGCATGAAATGGAGTGTTTATTTGCCGTGATGGCTTTCTCCAGCCAATTCCAAAACAGTAGCGATTAACTTTTGGCTCAAATGAATATCCGATTTTTCAATTTGTCGCAGCAATGGAGAAACTTCTGTAACAAAACCCTTTTCTTTGGACGCAAGTAGCACACCGAGTGAGCCGATGGTGCTGATATGATTAATTTTAGCCACTTTACGGCCACGTCTATCGTCAATCAACAGCTTATCTGCTGAAATTTGTTTGTAGAGTAACATCGCCTCCGTTTCACCCGCATCGGCAAACGCATCCAAAAAAACATATGTTTGCAGGTCAACTTGACGAACCTTGCCTTGTAAAAAGACTTTAAGTGCCTGGGCTTCCTTTTTGGCGGGTCGAGTGGCTTCGTTGTAGACCGTTTCAGGCACAACGACGGAATCAAATAAATGCTCCAATAGACCTAAACTATCGCAAACCGATAGAGCGATGAGCGCCGAACAATCAGCCACCAGAATCATTACAGGTTCATTCCTGCCAGTTCTTCAAGCAGCTCTTCTTTGCTTATATCGATGACAGGAACATCATTTTGTTTGCAGGCTGTCATAAACTCATAAATATCCATGCCTGCAAGTTCGGCCGCTTTTGATAGCGTAACTCGCGCATTTTTAAACAGCCACAAGGAATAACTCAAGCGCATATCCTTTTCTATATCTGCGGCTGATTGAAAATTTACAAAATCATTGGGTAGGTTGACTGCAATCTGCATGGTGTCTCCTGGAGTTCATTTACACACCAAAATTGGCTTAGTTTAGATTATAACCGGGTAGGGGGAATAAATTTGATCAATGTGCTTCGTAGCCGGCGTTCTGTCCGCCATCACGGTTTATCCGTCAAAACGTTTAAAGAAATGGAGCGCTGACTAAAAATCCGAATACGCCGCGCCAATTTTATATTAGATGCAAAATAATCTTACGACACCTGCTTCAACATACCCATCCCGTTAGGTTTTTTGACCACTTGCAGCTGGGCCTTAAAGCGTTTTTGGACGCCTTCGACATGGGAAATAACGCCGACGGTTTTGCCGTGGGTTTGCAAGCCTTCCAGGGTGCTGATGACGGTGTATAGCGTTTCCGCGTCCAGGTTGCCGAAGCCTTCGTCGAGAAATAACGAATCCACGGACTTGCCGTTATTGGCCATTTCCGAAAGTCCCAGCGCCAGCGACAGGCTCACGACAAAACTCTCGCCGCCGGATAAGGTCTTGGGCAGCCTGTGCACATTGCCCTGGTAAGTGTCTTCAACTTCCAGCGCCAAGCCCTGCTCGCTGGGCATTTGCCGCAGATAATAACGGCCGCTGACTTTTTCCAGCACGGCATTGGTTTGGGATAATAGCCGGTCGGCGACCCGTTTTTGCACCCGGCGGCGAAAAGCCATGCCGCTTTCCTCAGCTATTTGGGCAGCTTCGGCGATGCACTGCCGGGTAATTGCTTCCTGGTCCTGTAATTGGGCCAGGATCGCATCGGCCTTTTGTTCAAATTGTTTGTGGTCTTTCAACAGCTGTTCCAGGCGCTGCACTTCCAGATTAGCTATCGCCAGTTTCTCGCTAACGCTTTTTAGTTGGGCATCCAGTTGTTCCGGGCTTAACTCGGTTGCAAGCTGCTCATTTTCGGTTTCCAACTCGAGCCGGCTTGTTTCCAGCTCTATGGTTTTGGCATCGATCTCCTGTTCCAGTTCGGCCAGATGCCGTTCCAGTTCAGGCTGGTGTTGCAGCAGTTCCAGCATTTCGGTTAAATCATGCAGGCTGGTAAATTGCGTGCCCTGTAATTTGTCTTGCAAGGTCTGCTTCAATACGCCGAGCTCTGCCTCCTGTCCGGCAATAAGCTGTTCCTTGTCGGCAATCAGTTTTTGCTTTTCAATCAATGCCAAATGCAGCCCGATGATTTCTTCGGTTTGTAATTGACGGTTGTAATGCTCAATTTTTTCATTGCATGCCGCTATGACAACTTGGCATTGATCCGCTTTTGCCTTTAATCCTTCCAGTTCCTCGGTTAGGCTTTTTTGACGGAAAGTATAGCCTTGATAGTCCTGCCGACGCGCATTCAGCCGGTCGAACAACGCGTCTTCCTTGCCTTTGGATGGCATTTTTTCGCCCAGCAAGGCCAATTGTGCAAGCACCTTGTCGGCCAGCTGCTGTTCTTCCAGCAGGCAGCCGGCCAATGCGGCATCGTAATTAATCTCGCCCTTAGGTCTATCCCGCCATTCGGCATCCAGCTGTTGAGTGGTTAGTTGCAAGCGTGCCACCGTAGCCTCGCCCTTGGCGATCAAGGCTTTTAATTGATCGATACCGGCCTGCTTCTTTCGATAGCTGGCAACCACGCTGGTAATGATCTTCAATTCGGATATTTGTTTTGTCAGCAGGCGTTTGTGCAAACGTAATTTATTGATGGTCAGGTCTTCGCTGGCCGTGTATAGCCGGTTGCTCAGGGTTTGCCATTGCGATTTGATCTTAGTCAGCTCGGTCTGGTTAGCCTGGTTTTTTTCCGCCTGTTTTTGCGCTGATTTAATCAGCTGCGCCAGTTTGGCGGCGCTTACTTTCAAGGTCTTTATATTCGCCCTTTTTTCGGACAAGACCAGTTGAGAATTGACCTCTTTCGGCGGATGTTTGGCATAGGGATGTTCCAACGCGCCGCATAAAAAGCAAGGTTCGCCGTCGTCAAGATACTGCCGGTCCGGGGCCATTTTTCTTAGCAAGGTTTCGCGGAAAACCGCCGTTTCCAACGTGAGCCGGCTATTTTCTTCCCGGCCTATTTCCTGTTTCAACGCTTCAAGCTCGGACTCCAGCTCCTCAATGTCATGATTCGGCTGCTCTTTGCGGCCGAAAATGCCGAAAAAACTAAAGCCGCTATGGCTTAGCTTTTGATAGGCTCCGGCCAGATTTAAAAGTTCCCGGAAATCCTTGACCCGCTCTTGTTGTTCTTGCCGTGAGTCTTCAAGTTCGGCCAGGTTTCTGCCTTGCGCAAGTTCGTTCAGCGTCTTTTCCGCCAGCGGCAGCTTATGGGTTAATTCGGCAATGCGTTTATTTTCCTGGGCAATGGCGGATTGGTTGTTTTTTATCGATGCGGTGGTATTTTTCGACCACTTGGAAAAGGCTTTTTGTTTTTCCTTTAACTCGGCCAGTTCGGCACGGAGATTTTTTAACCGGGCCGTTTCGGGAAAACTTGCCAACAAAGATTCATCCGCAGCATGTTCATCCAGCCATTTTGACACCGTGGCAAGGACGGATGTTTTATCGTCAATCTGTAGGCTTAACGATTGCCATAAGTCCGATTCCGATTGGCGTTGCGCCGTCAGTTGGCCTATCTGGTTTTTGAGGTCGGTTATAGTTTGACGCTGTTCCGTAAACGATTTGCCGGGTAAACCAGCTGGAGCCGTTTTATCCGCGCCGACTCGGTCCTGTATCTGCTTAAGCTCGCTCCGAAAGTCCGCCAGCGTTGCTTTGCCCTGATGAAGCTCGTGATTTTTTTCCTTAATCGCCTGCAAATCGTCTTTAAAGAGCAGGGCGTCCTGAGCCGTAGCCAGTCGATCCAGTTTTTGCTGCTCGCCGGCCGCCAGCGCTCTGGTTTGCTGTAGCGTATTTTCCTGATCGGCAATCCGGTTTTGCAGGGCCGTCACATTTTGCAGAGAGGCTTGCTGTTGCTTCAGGTTGCTTTGATCCTCCCGCAACTCGGCCGTCTGGTCAATGTAATCGGCCAAATCATGTTCGGCGGCTTCCAGCTTTACAGGGTCCATGGCCGGTATAACCGATAAATCCTGTTTTAAATAATCCAGGCGTTGCTGCGCGGCGGCGGCCTTTTCATTGACTTCGTTTCTATAGTCGGAATAAATATCGGCACTGATGATTTTTTCCAGAATATCCATGCGCTCGTTGTCCAGCGCGTTGAGGAATGCGGCAAAATCGCCTTGCGCCAACAGTATCGAGCGGGTGAAGTTGCGAAAATTCATCCCGGTAATTTCAGTAATCCGCGCGCAGACCTGCTGGGATGTGGCCGCCAGCACTTCGCTGTTGCTCAGCCGGGTCAACTTCATTTCAGGCGGCGTTAATTCGCCGTCAGGGTTTGCATCGATCCGTTGCACATGCCAGCTGGACCGGTATTTTTCCTTGTCCAAAACAAATTCAATTTCCGAAAAACACTCAGCCGTGTGTTTGGTCATCACGTGTTGGGCGGGGCGGTCGAAGCGGAAAGTCTCGCCATACAAGCCCAGCGTAATGGCATCTAAAATACTGGATTTTCCCGATCCGTTAGGGCCGGTAATGGCAAAAACCCCGGTATCAGAAAAAGGCGATTGTTCAAAATCGATCCGGCTCTCGCCTTCCAATGAGTTGATGTTTTTGAAGTGGATGTTGAGTATCTTCATGACTGGGACGACTTTGCTTTGCAACGGCTGGAATTTTCGATTGAAGCATTATAACGCTGTCTGCCGATTTTTTCCCAACCTATGAGGCAAGGTGTAATAAATGGTGAATATAATCGATAAAACAGAAAGTTATAGCCTGAAGCTTTTGAATAAACTGGGCTGTTGAAATCTGGAAATTGAAATATTCACTTTAATAGAGAGGCAAGCGGATGGGGCAAAAAACATTTCTTGGGGCAGTGTTCCAGTAACCATGATTATTCTAAGTAAAATAAAACATCTGCTAAAATGAGATAAGGAGGAATTTTAATGCTGAAAAAAACTTTACGCTGGCTGCTGACCTTGATTTACAAGGTTGAAATCAAAGGCTTGGACAATTACGAGAAGGCCGGAAAACGCGTCCTGATCATATCCAATCATACGTCCTTTCTGGATCCGCTGCTGCTGGGTGTATTTCTACCCGGCGACATCACGTTTGCGATCAATACCCATATTTCCGCGCGCTGGTGGTTGAAGCCTTTTTTGGGGTTATCCCGCGTATTTCCGATGGATCCGACTCATCCTATTTCATTGAAGGATTTGATTCATCATTTGCAGCAGGATACCCACACCGTTATTTTCCCTGAAGGCCGCATTACCGTGACCGGTTCGTTGATGAAAATTTACGACGGCACCGGCATGGTCGCCGATAAGTCCGAAGCGGCCATCTTGCCTGTACGGATTGAGGGCGCGGAATACACGCATTTTTCCAGGTTGCGCAATATCGTCCGCTTGCGATTGTTTCCCAAAATCACGATTCAGATTTTGCCGCATACCTACGTTTCCCCTCCGCCGGAGTTAAGAGGTAAAAGCCGTCGCAAATACAGCGGGCACATTTTGGCGGATATTATGACTGAAATGATGTTTGCGACCAGTCATTACCGGCAGACCGTTTTCGCCAGCCTGCTTGAAGCGCGTAAAATACACGGCGGCAAGCATATTGTCGCTAAAGATCTGGAGCGCATTCCGTTATCTTATGACAATTTAATTACCCGCAGCATCGCCATCGGTAACGCTTTAAAGCAGATGACGGATGTAGGGGAAAATGTCGGAATATTTTTACCCAATTCGACCAAAACCCTGGCGGTTATTCTGGGTTTGCAGCTTTATGGCCGGGTACCGGCCATGTTGAATTATTCAACCGGTTCAGCCGGTATGATTTCCGCTTGTAACACGGCGCAAGTCAAAACCGTTTTGACGTCCCGCCGCTTTATCGAGCTGGGCAACTTAGCCGAAGAAGCCGCCCACTTGGGCGAACGGGTTAAGCTGGTTTATCTGGAAGACTTGGCTGCGCGTCTGTCGGCATGGGACAAATTCCAGGCGTTGGTGCAATGCAAGACCGCGAATATCTGGTACAAACACACCCAATACAGCCCCGACAGCCCTGCCGTGGTTTTATTTACTTCCGGTTCTGAAGGTACGCCAAAAGGCGTGGTGCTGTCTCATTCGAATATCTTGGCTAACCTTAAACAACTGGAGGCGCGGATCAATTTTAATGCGCGGGATGTGGTGCTCAACTTTCTGCCGATGTTTCATTCGTTCGGTTTTACCGTCGGCACCATGCTGCCGATGCTGCACGGGATGACTACCTTTATTTATCCGACCCCCCTGCATTATGCGGTCATTCCTGAAATCGCTTATGAAATCGGCGCCACCATCATGTTCGGCACCAACACCTTTTTAGCCGGTTATGCTAAAAAAGCCCATGCCTATGATTTTTTCAATATGCGTTATGTGGTTGCCGGTGCGGAAAAGTTGCAGGAAACGACCCGCCAGCTTTGGGCGGATAAATTCGGCATACGCATCCTGGAGGGGTATGGCGCGACCGAAACCACGCCTATTGCCTCTGTGAATACGCCGATGGATTATAAAGCCGGGACTGTGGGCCGCTTTATGCCGTCTATGGACTACAAACTGGAGCCGGTCGAAGGCATTGAAGATGCCGGAAGGCTCCAC
Organism: Methylobacter sp.; assembly: GCA_049299935.1. Taxonomy (GTDB): domain Bacteria; phylum Pseudomonadota; class Gammaproteobacteria; order Methylococcales; family Methylomonadaceae; genus Methylobacter_A. Next base: position 17,427 of record JBAQYH010000046.1, read on the forward strand.
GTTAGCGGACCCAATATCATGCTGGGTTATCTGCTGGCCGACAATCCGGGCAAACTGGTACCCCCAAAATCAATCTATGGCGATGGCTGGTATGACACCGGCGATATAGTGAATGTGGACAATGAAGGCTTCATCAGTATCCGCGGCCGCAGCAAACGTTTTGCCAAAGTCAGCGGCGAAATGGTCTCATTGACCGCCGTAGAGCAGATGGCCTCCAATGCCTGGCCGGATGCGCATCATGCTGCAATCAGCCTGCCGGATGCAAAAAAAGGCGAGCAGGTTATTTTGCTCACCACCCAAAAACAGGCGACGATTAATGACTTGGCGGAGGCGTCTAAAGGCGTAGCTCATATCCTGCTGCCCAAGAAAATTTTGATCGTTGATGCGATTCCGGTGATGGCGACCGGTAAAACCAATTATATTGCAGTGACAGAGCTGGCGGCGGCCAAGGTTAAATAGGCTAAAGGCTAAAGGCTAAAGGCTAAAGGCTAAAGGCTAAAGGCTAAAGGCTAAAGGCTAAAAATTGAAAAAGTTCTTAAGCCTCAATGCAAGCTTTTTTTTGTCCTTCGTCTTTCGCCCTTTGCCTTAAATAATTATGAACAAACAAATCTACCCGTTACTGATTGCCCAGTTTTTATCCGCGTTTGCCGATAACGCTATCCTGTTCACGGTCATTGCTATGGTGATGCAGTCGTCCCAGCTGCCCGGCTGGTATGTTCCTGCATTGCAGAGCGCATTTTTGATCGCTTTCGTGCTGCTTGCGCCGTGGGTGGGCGGTTTTGCCGACAACCATCCCAAATCCAGAGTGTTGATTATTGCGAACCTGATTAAAGCGGCGGGCGCAGGATTGTTGCTGTGCAACGTGGAGCCGCTGATTGCTTATTGCGTGGTCGGTATCGGCGCGGCTATTTACAGTCCGGCTAAATACGGCATCCTGCCTGAGCTGGCGGGGCATGAATTTCTGGTTAAAGCGAACAGCTGGATTGAGGGTTCCACTATTTTGGCCATCTTAATGGGCATGATGGTCGGTGCCAGGGTGGCCGATTACTCGACGGCTTGGGCGCTAACCGGAACGATCGTCATTTTTATGGCGTCGGCTTTGATCACCCTGTCGTTGCCTGTCCGCATCCTTAAGCATGAGACTATCCCCGGTTCCAGAATCATGGTTTTCTGGCGGGAAATCGGTTCGTTTTTTAGCACGCCGCGCTCACGCTTCGCGATTTTGGGCGGCTCCTTATTCTGGGCCGCCGCGGCAACCCTAAGAGTGATTATAGTGGTTTGGGCGCCGCTGATTTTATTGTCCCAAAATGCGACCGAAATTGCCGAACTGACCTTGTTTCTCGCCATCGGCATTATCGCCGGATCGGCCTTGGTGCCGGGGTTGATTCCGCTGGAACATTTGCGCAGAGCCAGAATGCCTGCGTATTTAATGGCGGCCTTCATCGTGGTGCTGAGCGTGATGGACAGCATCTGGCCGGCCCGTCTCAGCCTGTTTTTTATCGGTATGATGGGCGGCATGTTTATTGTCCCTGTCAACGCCGCATTGCAGGAATTGGGGCAGCAAAGCATCGGCAGCGGCAGTGCCGTGGCATTGCAAGGTTTTTTTCAAAATCTCGCAATGTTGTTGGCCGTTGGCAGCTATACTTTTGCTGCTGCGCATAAGGTAGACCCCGTGTTTGCAATGCTTATGCTGGGCTTATCGGTATTTGGCGCGACTTTCCTGGTGTCGTTGCATCTGCCCGATAATGGGGGGAAATAAAGGTAACTATTCAGCGTATGCTCAATGGAACACGGATGACACGGATTAAACGGATAAACACTGATTTAAAAACGCAAACAAACCGGGTTAGGCTTACTACCTATCACTTTACTTAAATAGCACGTCATACCGGCAGTCCATGCCGGTATGACGTATTGGATATTTTCGTTAGACTGATAGGTGTTAAGCCGGGTTAGCACTAAAAATCCGTGTAAATCCGTCCTATCCGTGTCGCCTAGAGGCGCCTACTTTTTTGGCATCCGTGTTCCATTTTTCTATGTGTTGAATAGTTACAAATAAAGAAAGGTTAACTACTTACTGGAAGTACGCTTTGGATTACAATAATATAAGGAGCAAACTAAATGAATCTGTTTGAACTTGGAAAAATCACAATGACCCCTTCGGCCATTTCGATTATAGCCAGCTTTAAGGTGCCCATTGGAGATTTGCTGGACAGGCATCAAAGAGGGGACTACGGCGATGTATCGGAGCTGGATTGGCGTGAAAACACGCTGGCGTTACTGCCGGAATCTGTGGAAAGGGTGATGTCGGTATACAGCGTCGGCACCGAAAAACTATGGGTTATTACCGATCCGGACAGGGCGGTAACAACACTGTTAACAGAGGAAGATTTCTAACGATTCGTTTTGCCTGCATGGATGGATACTTGCTCCTCGGTCATTGCTCCTGCATCCGTGCAGTCGTGCAATATCTGCATTCGCCACATCCATGCGGCTTATGCAGGAGCAGTTGCCGGGGAGTAGAAGCTTTGCTTATGTCCAATATTGACAGGAAGGGTTGACGAAGGAAGCCCATCGCTTTCGTTCGAGACTCTCCTGAGTTCAGCTTGCCCTATATATCTGAATAATTACACAACAAAGCGTATCGATGGAGTACAAGACTGAATGTTTGCATGGTTTAACGATTTACTAGTTAGCACTAGCAATTTTATGCCCCACGGCGCTTGTTATCTATGGCTACCGTCAATCTTGTGGTTACATATTATTAGCGACAGCATCATTGCGCTAGCCTATTACTCCATCCCGTTTGCATTATTCTATTTTGTTCAAAAACGCACCGATTTGGCTTATCGCTGGGTGTTTGTGCTGTTTGCGGTTTTTATATGGTTGTGCGGCACCACCCACTTAATCAGCATCTGGACAATCTGGCATCCCGATTATTGGCTGGACGGCCTGATAAAGCTTGCCACGGCGCTCGTTTCGATCGTTACGGCCTTGCTGATTTGGCCGTTGATTCCAAAACTGTTACGCCTGCCTAGCCCCCAAGCGCTGCAAACCAGCGAAACCTATCTGCGCGCTATCTTCGATGCCACGCCGGATGCGATGCTGATCAGCGATGAGCAAGGCACTATTACGATGGTCAACCAGCAGGCCGAGCGTTTGTTGGGTTATCCGGTTAACGAACTGCTCGGGCAATCGATTGAAACCTTGGTGCCGGAACGTTTTCGGGCGGCGCACCCGGCGCTGCGAGAAAAATTTGCCGCTTTGGCCGTTGCCAGGCCGATGGGAGTTGGACGGGCAGTCATGGCGCGGCGAAAAGACGGCAGCGAATTGGATGTGGAAATTAGTTTAAGTCCGATCCAAACCAATCAAGGCTTGTTTTTCGCAAGCGCCTTGCGGGACATCACCGAACGGAAGCAAGCCGAGGCTACGCTGCGGGCAAGCGAGGCGCGTTTTCGGAGGATGGCCGATAGCTCGCCGATTATGATCTGGATTACCGATGCCGAAGGGGAGCCCACTTTCGTCAACCAATCCTGGCTCGATTTTACCGGTCTTAACTCGGTACAAAGCATGACGCATGAGGAGTGGATCGGCACTGTTCATCCCGATGACAGAAAAACCGCCTTCGTTGCGTATTATCAAAACACTGAAGTTCACGAAGCGATTACCACAGAATACCGTCTACGCTGCGCGAAGGGTGACTGGCGCTGGATTTTAGATAAAGGCACGCCGCTGTATGATGAAAGCGGCATGTTTGCCGGTTACATCGGTTCGGCAATCGACATAACCGAACGTAAACAAGTCCAGCAAATATTACAGGACAAAGAGCAGATGCTGTCCGAATCGCAGCGCATCGCCCATGTCGGCAGTTGGTCTGTGGAACTGGCGACCGGTTGCATTAGCTGGTCGGACGAAATGTATCGGATTTATGGCGTTACGCAGCAGACATTCGGACACTCCTTGAAAGCGTTTCTCGCCCCGATTCATCCCGGCGACCGTGCCGCGATGAAAAGGTGGCTCAGCGATTGCCGGGCTGGGAAGGCGTTACGGGAACTGGATTTTCGTATCATGCTGCCGGACGGCGCCGTTCGTTTTATCCGCGGCAGCGGCGGATTGCAATACGATGAAATGCAAAGACCGCTACGCATGGTAGGCAGTGCGCAGGACATCACCGAACGTAAGCAGGCCGAGTTGATATTAAATCAACTCAAAGCGATGATCGATATATCCCTGGACGGGTTTTGGATAGTCGATTTGACCGGTAATGTGCTGCAAGTCAATGAGGCTTATGCAAAAATGAGCGGCTATT
>JBAQYH010000047.1:0-5410 GCA_049299935.1 Methylobacter sp.
TTTCATGGCTCATATTGGCAAGAAAGTCCGATTTCAGCTGGGTTGCCTCCAGCGCACGATCACGCATTAGGGCCAGCTCCGCCTCAGCCTTTTTGCGGCTTGAAATGTCATGCACGAAAGCGCTGAAGGTATAGCTGTTGCTGGTTTTCACCGGCCAGATAGACAGCTCGATATCGAATTCATGCCCTTCGCGATGCAACGCGGAAATCTCGACGCGGCGGTTAATCACATTGCCTTGACCGGTTTTGAGATATTGGCGCAACCCGGCCTCATGCAGCTCCCGGTATTGTTCGGGCACGATCATGTGGTGGATTTTTTGCCCCATCGCCTCATCCCGGCTCCAACCGAAAATACGTTCCGCCGCGCTGTTCCAATCGATGACAACGCTGTCGGCATCGATAGTGACTACCGCATCGTTGGCGGTGTCTATCAACTTTCGCGTGCGCTCTACAGTCACCAGCAATTCATCCGTTACCGCTTCAGCTTGGTCTTTGGCAGTGCGCAGTTCCTCTTCGGCCAGATTCCTGCTTTCATTGACCAGCACCACCCACCAGGTCGCAATGCTGGAAAAAACGGCTAAACAAAAAAATAGCCGGTATGAATAATCATCCATCTGCTCCAGTATTTCCGGAGCGAAAGACTTGCTTGCGCCGGGTAAGGTTATCCACATGGTTATGCCGATAATACTGAGCATAACGGCCCACAGCAGCGTAAAGTTTGCAACTCTTAGCGCGGTTTGCCACGAAACCCCGTCTTTAATAAACCGGGATAACACACGGAAAACGAATGTCTGGTAAGCGTTGAATATCGATTTACTTTTGGGTTTGCAGCGGTCTTTGCAGTTGGAATCCAGGGTGCAGCAAAGCGAGCAAATTGTCGCGGCGTGAAAAGGGCAATGCGCGGAGTCGGTTTGAGCGTAATTTTGCACACAAACGCCGCAGGTGACTAACTCATCGGAGTGGCCGGAATGTTCATCTGCACGAGCAATATAATATTGCCCCTTGGTTATCACGGCGATTAACGGGGACAGCAAAAAACTCAAGACGGCGGCAATCAGCCAGGAATAGGCCTGCGCATACAGCCCGAAAACGCCGCTGAACGCGATCGTCGATACCACCGACGCGATGACCATGCTTAACACGCCCACCGGGTTCCAGTTGTAAAGATGGGCGCGTTTGAATTCGATGATCGGCGGGCTTAGCTTGAACGGTTTGTTAATCGACAGGTCGGCCACGACCGCGCAAATCCAGGCCACCGCGATATTCGAATACAAGCCCAGCACGCTATTCATCGCCTCAAACAAATCCAGCTCCATCAGCAATAAGGCAATAGCGCTATTGAAGACCAGCCAGACGACCCGGCCCGGATGGGCATGTGTGACCCTGGAGAAAAAATTTGACCAGGCGAGTGAGCCCGCGTAGGCGTTGGTGACATTGACTTTCAGCTCGGAAACGACAACCAGCAGCGTACTGACCAGTAAAACGGTGCCCGGATTGTCAACGGCATACCCGAAAGCCATGTTAAACAGCGCGATAGGCTCCTTGGCCTCGGCAACGGCAATGCCGCCTAAAACGGCTAATGCGGCCAGCAATGCGCCGCCTATTTGTTTGGTAAAGGCGATGACTATCCAGCCCGGCCCTCCCGACAGCATGCTCAGCCACCAGCCCAGGCGGTTTTGCCGGTTCTTGTCCGGCATAAAGCGCAAATAATCGACCTGCTCGCCGATTTGGGCAATCAGCGAGAAGGAAATCCCGGCGGCAATGCCGAAATAATACGGATCGAATCCATTACTGCCTGACGTCTGGCCTTGGTATCGCGCAAATACTTCCAGCGCTTGAGGTTCCCGCGCCAGCACGAAATAGAACGGGGTAATCAACAGGATCAGCCAAAGCGGCTGGGTCCATTGATGCAGGCGGTTAATCGCGGTGACGCCGTAAAACACGATCGGAATGACGACCACCGAACAAACGATATAGCCCAGATACAACGGCAGCCCAAAATAGAGCTTGAGCGCTTGAGCCATAATGGCCGACTCAATCGCGAGAAATATGAACGTAAACGAAGCGTAAATCAGCGAGGTGAAGGTGGAGCCGACATAGCCGAAACCGGCGGCGCGGGTGAGCAAATCCATATCGATGTTATAGCGCGCCGAGTAATGGCAAATCGGCAGGCTGACCGCAAAAATAATGACGGCGGCAAAAACAATGGCCCAGATCGCATTGCCGAAGCCGTAATCCAGCAACAGCAACGCCCCGATAGCTTCATAGGATAACGCAGAGTTCGTGCCGATCAGCGTATTGGCTAATACGGATGACGGCCATTTTCGAAAGCTGGACGGCGAATAGCGTAGCGCATAATCTTCAATCGATTCGTTGGCGACCCACTGGTTGTATTGACGGCGTGACTGATCAACGGAGTATTTCGGCATCTTGGCGCATTCCACGGCTACGAGACATGATTTTTTTAATTGGGGGGAAGGGACCGGTATCTAAAACTTCAGCACGGTTCGAAGAATCATATAATCGCTGGGAATATGGTTGTTCACGTTGTATTCGCGCAACCACTTGGCGGAGAAACAGACAGCCTGCTCCCCGATATTGACGTTGTACATCACCGCAGGCCCGATGCTGCTGTATTCGCCCTGAATGGCATCGGCAGGCACGCCGCTGCCGGTATCCGGCGTGACTTGCCGGTAATAGGAACCGGCGACGCCTACACTCACATTCTTGCTGATCGCGTAGCCTGCCAGATAATCAAGATGCAACTCATCGCCGGTACGATAGTGGGTGGCTTCATTCTCGGTATTGACCATGTAGCCGAAATCCAGCGACAAATCGTAGGCTCCGTCAAAGGGCAGCCACGTAAGCGCAATATTGTTGTCGAAAGTCCAATAATTGCGGCCGCCATTCAAACTCCGATTCTTGTCATACTCGCCGGTCGGCAGCACGATGCCGTTGAATACCACCAGCGAGACCGTGTCCCATTGCCAGGAAAGCTGAGCGGGTACGGCATACATATCGCCTGCGCCGCCTTGAGCTGCCTGGATTTTTGTGCCGTCCGGCAAGGTACTGTTCGATTCGGTACGCAGTACATACGGATAGAATCCGAACCAGTAAGTGCCGCCTGCAATCTTGGTGTCGGTGACAGCCATAACCCCCGGCAATTCAAAAAGCAGGCTGTTACCGGCATTACCATCGTCGGCGGTGCTGTAACCTAAAAAATTACTCAAGTAGTAACCCGGTTCAGGCGTCACGGCCATGCCGAAATCGCCGTAAAATCCGGGTAAATATTCGCTTCCGCCCCCTTCTGCCGCCTGAGTCAAAGGGGTGACGGCCAAAAATGAAGTTGCCATGAATCGAGTTAACGAGGGTGGACATTTAAGCGGCATGGAGCTCCCATCCATAATTGTTATAATTATTGCAAGGTTATAAATTTATCATAATTTAACGGGCGTTGCGACTCCGGGAGGCTATCCGGCGCCTCCTTGTTTGGATCACGGCTCTTTAAATGCCACAACCTTGTTTAGCACTTTCGGCGTTGATAAACCGGCCTGCTGGAGATATGGCTCTATTTAAAACTCTTAATCCGGCTTGAGTTCGCCAACCTCAACATTGCTCGACCTCTTTTTTAAACGCTTTTATTTCCCTGGCAGGCCCCATGACCACCAGAACATCCCCCGCATCCAGGCAATGCTCTTTCTCCCCGATTGCAAAATGCAGTTGATCGCCTAACTCCCTGTCGACAACGCCGATCAGAATCAGGTTATGCCTTTGACTCAACTTTAAGTCGCTGGTTTTGGTATTTTCCAGACACGATCCTCTGGGGATTTCTATTTGCGCCATATTTAAATCATAGCGGCCGAAAACAGTATGATCCAGAATGTTGGTAATATCCGGTTTGGTTAATATTTCATGGGTTTTCCTGCCGCAAATTTCATAAGGGTCGATGATTTTATTAGCGCCTGCGGCCAGTAACTTTTCGGCCGATTCCGGGTCATCGACAATAGCGACGATGGTAATATCCTTATCAATCGCCCGCGCCGAAATCGTTAAAAACACATTGTCGAAATCCCTCGGGTAAAAACAAAACAGGGTATCGACATCGGCGCCTATGCCTATGGACCTGAGCGCATCGTCATTACGAAAGTCGATAACTTTGGTTTCAAAGCCTTTTTCTGTAACCAAAGCGGCTTCGGCATCGTCTTTTGCTATAAAAACAATGCTGTATTGCTCCTGGTTCAATCGGCTCATGGCTTCCAGAGACATGACACTGTAACCGAATACCGCAATGCGCTTCATCGTTTTCTCCCGTTTTTTAACCGGCTTTTTTCTATCTGGTCGCGGAAATAGTCAATGGCGTACTCCCTGCCTATAACAACCAGCAGGTCGCCGTCCCGCAATACAAAGTGCGGCTCGGGGTTAAAATAAAAATGCTGGTTTTTTATCGGGTAGCTGTTCTTATGTTTTTGATGCGCCGGATTGGCGCTGATAATACCGAGCAGCATTAATTTCCTTTGTTCGAAGTCAACCCCGGCGATGCTCATCCCCTCGATGAATGAACCGGGATGCACGCATAATGTTTCCATGATGATATGGCTTTCTTCGCGGATGATGCCCAAAATCGCCTCAAAAGCCACCGGCTGGCCAATGTATTCGGCGACTACCATCCCGGCGATTTCAAACGGCTGAATCACATTGCTGGCACCGGCTTGATAGAGTTTTTTTACGTTATCCTGGTTGTTCGCGCGGGAAATAATCCGGACATCCGGGTTTAAATGGCGGCTGGTCAGCGTGATATAGACATTGATCACATCATCGCCGGTCGTACAGATAACCGCCGTTGCGCCCTTATTAATGCCCGCATTCTGTATGACGCCGTTTTTGCTGGCATCCTCATGAATCACCAGATAACCCAGCCGCTTTGCTTTCAAGACGTTGGCTTCTTTGGTATCGATAATAACGAAATGCTGCTTGTCTTTTTCAAGTTGCTTGGCGATATGCTGCCCTACCCGGCCGAATCCGCAAATGATAATAAAGTTATCGAACTGGTTCAGTTCGGCATAAGTGCTGTTTTCGCGCAATTCATCCATTTCCTCGTTAAATGCCGCGACGATGATCGAAACCAGAAACGACAAGATGCCCAGGCCAACTAGGATCAAGGCCATCGCCACTATGCGTCCGCCGGTCGTCTGCGGCGATATGTCGCCATAACCGACGGTCGCCACAGTGACTATCGCCCAGTAAAAAGCCTCGAACAGGTTTTTAACCTGTCCGCCGTTAGCGGGATTTTCAAATAAATAAATGCCGGTACTGCCGGTAAATACCAGAAAGCCCAGGAAAATCCCCAAGGTAACGAGTTCGAAGCGCCTGCTGGACAAGACGTTGGCAAACAGTTTTATGCTGTTGAAATA
>JBAQYH010000048.1:0-2919 GCA_049299935.1 Methylobacter sp.
TTGGATGCAGTCGACGGGCCTGAGCAAGTAAAAGCCCGTATTGCCAAGATTATTGCGCAGGGTTACGACCTGTTCGAAACCCGTCACCGCCATAAAGACGGGCATTCCATCGATGTTGAAATATCCGCCGCCTTCCTGCCCGAATTCCAGCAGTTTTGTGTTTTTTGCCGCGACATCACCGAGCGCAAACGAATAGAGCTGGATCTGCGCATCGCCGCCACGGCGTTCGAATCCCAGGAAGCGATGGTCATCACCGATACGGAAAGTGTCATCCTGCGGATCAACAAAGCCTTCACCGAGTCTACCGGCTATACGGAAGAAGAGTCCGTGGGGCAGAAAATAAGCATACTCAAATCCGGGCGTCATGATGCGGCTTTTTATGCGGTGATGTGGGAGAGTCTTATGAGCATCGGTTCCTGGCAGGGAGAAATCTGGGATAGACGCAAGAACGGTGAAATTTATCCGAAATGGTTGTCCATCAGCGCGGTAAAAGGGAGCGATAACGTAGTGACCCGTTATGTCGGCACCCATACCGACATCACCGAGCGCAAGACCGCTGAGGAACAGATCAAACAGCTGGCTTTCTATGATCCGCTCACCCAGCTGCCCAACCGCCGGCTGTTGCATGAACGGCTAAAACACGGCATCAATGTGGAGCGGCGCGACGGCAAGCAACTGGGTTTATTGATGCTTGACCTGGATCGGTTTAAAGCGGTTAACGACAGCCTGGGCCATCTCGCCGGCGACGAATTGTTGCAACAAGTCGCTGAGCGCATCACCGCGAGATTGCGCAATGTCGACATGGTGGCTCGTCTGGGGGGGGATGAGTTTGTTGTATTATTGGAAGATATTGCGCATCCGAAAGATGCCGCACGGGTGGCTAAAGAAATCATCACCGACTTAACTAAACCCTTTTGCCTGGCTCAGGGCGGCAACGTCCAGATTGGCGCCAGCATTGGCATTAGCTTGTACCCGCAACATGGCGACAGTCCTGAGATATTGATGGATCATGCCGATGCCGCGCTGTATCAGGCCAAAGACGCCGGGCGCGGCTGCTTCGCCTATTTTTCCGAAGACCTGACGCTTGCCGCCCGGGAGCGCATAGCCTTGGAAACCCGGCTCCGTCATGCGATTGAGCAACAGGAACTGCGTGTTTTCTTTCAGCCGCAGGTGGATATTGCCAGCGGTCGCATAGTTGGGGCCGAGGCCTTGGTGCGCTGGCAGGATCCGGTCGAAGGCTTGGTTCCGCCGCTGCGCTTTATCCCGATTGCCGAAGAAACCGGCCTGATTCTCGCGATCGGCGAATGGGTGTTGCGCGAAACCTGTAGGCAAGGGCGGCAATGGCTGGATGCGGGTTTGCCGCCATTAACGCTAGCGGTTAATGTGTCCTCCCAGCAATTCCGCCGTGGCGACATTTGCGACTTGGTGGCGACTGTGCTTGCCGAAACCGGTTTCCCGGCAAAGCAAATGGAATTGGAAATAACCGAAAGCGGGTTAATGGAAAACCAGGATAACGCAGCGGCGATTCTTAATAATCTTCGCGCTCAAGGCATTCGTCTTGCGATTGACGATTTTGGCACCGGCTATTCGTCTCTGGCTTATCTTAAACATTTTCCGCTGGATGTATTGAAAATCGACAAGAGTTTTATCGACGATATTCCTTTCCATCAAGACGATATGGAAATCGCTGCTACCATTGTCGCCATGGGACATATTCTTGGCTTTAAGGTTTTGGCGGAAGGCGTGGAAACACCGGGGCAGCTGGCATTTTTGCAGGAAAAAGGCTGCGATATGTATCAAGGCTATATCAAAAGCAAACCGTTACCGGCGCATGAGTTTGTTGAGTTATTGAACAATCAACAGTATCCATAAGTAGGTCGTCATAACAAAAATAAAACGTAACTACTCAGCGTATGCTCAATAGAACACGGATGACACGGATTAAACGGATAAACACGGATTTAAAAACGCAAACAAACAGGGGTCGGACTAAAAATCCGTGTAAATCCGTCTTATCTGTGTCGCCTAGAGGCGCCTACTTTTGGCATCCGTGTTCCATTTTTCTATGTGCTGAATAGTTACAATAAAACCGCAGTAAGGAAAAATAATAATAATGATAAATTTCCATAAACCCGTAGGGGCCGGCGCGCCTGCCCAAGGCAATCGCAAAGGATTGCCCTTATTTCTAAAGCAACTCGGTGTAGCAGCGCTCTACGCGTTGATTGCCATGATTGTTCTCGCCTGTTGTTCGGGCAACGGTGTTATCAGTGTGATCTGGCTGCCGGCCGGACTGGCGTTAGCGGCTGTGTTGATTGGAGGGAACAGGTACGCCGGCGGAGTATTCCTCGGAGCGCTCTTGGTCAACCTCATGGTAAGCCATCCTTTTGGGATGGCCGCAGCCATTGCCGCGGGCAATACGCTGGAGGCGCTTTTGGGTGCCTGGCTGCTCAGGCGCAACGATGCGTTTAACCAATCCGTTCTATCCACGCGCAACTACCTGCTGCTGCTTATGGCGGGCGGAATTGCCGGCGGCATAGCGGCACTGGTTGGGACGGCAACATTAGTTTTTTCCGGACTCCTGGCGGGAGAAACCTTTTTCCCGAACCTGGCTTATTGGTGGATGGGGGACGTGCTGGGCATTACCCTGATTACCCCGCTGATCCTGGTCTGGCGGCAAATGCCCGATGGCGGGCTTAAACCGAAGCGGCTGGCCGAGTTCGTGCTGTTGGCCTGTTTAACCTTGCTGGCAGGGCAGGTGATTTTCATGGGTTGGCTGCACGATTCGGTAGGCCATATTGCCAAGGGTTACTGGATGTTCCTGTTTGTTACTTGGGCGGCGGTGCGTCTGGAGGCTCACGGCGTAGTGGTCATACTTGTCATATCGGCAGTCATGGGACTTCTTGGCGCGCAACAAGGAAC
>JBAQYH010000049.1:0-4217 GCA_049299935.1 Methylobacter sp.
TGTTTGAAGAAAACGCCAGCACCTTGACGCCGGACCCTCTGTACTCCGCTTTCCATTACAGCCACCCGCCGGCGGCTATCCGTATCGCGAACTTAGAATCCAAAATACGTGTCTGAGTTAATTGAAGGGCTGGTCATCTCCCATTTAGGCCAGGGCATTGCTGTCGAACATGACGACAAGATTGTGCTTTGCCAAACCCTGCGGCGGCTTGAAACCGTCGCAGTCGGCGACCGGGTTTTATGGTCGCAATCCTCGCCCGACCAAGGACGCATAGAAGAAATCCTGCCCCGGCGCTCGCTGTTGATGCGCCCGTCCAGAAACGGCAAGACCCGCCCGGTTGCCGCCAATATCGACACCGTGTTTGTCGTCTTTGCGGTCGAGCCTTATTGCGATTTTTTACTGATCGACCAGTATCTGGCGATTTGCGAAAACCGCAATATCGATGCCTCGCTAGTGCTGAATAAAACCGACTTGGCGCAATCGGCCGGCATTGAACAGGAATTGCTGGACTATACCAATCTGGGCTACGCGCTGTACCGGGTCAGCGCCACCAAGAGCTCAGGTCTGGATGAACTAAAGCGGGCGCTAAAAGACCAGGTCAGCATTTTGGCGGGGCAATCGGGCGTCGGCAAGTCATCGTTAACCAATGCGATCATTCCCGACAAGGAACTGAAAACCAACACCATCTCGGAAACCACCAAGCACGGACGGCACACGACCACGGCGGCCACGCTGTATCACATGAACCAAGGCGGCGATTTAATCGACAGCCCCGGCGTTGCCATTTTCGGACTGGCGGGCCTCACCGAACAGCAACTGGCTTACGGTTACCGTGAATTCCAGCCGCTGATTGAGCAATGCCAGTTTAAAGACTGCCGCCATCTGGTTGACAAGGGTTGCGCGGTACGGGCTGCGGCGGAAAACGGCGATATTTCAATGACGCGGTATCAGCGGTTTTTAAAACTCAGAGAGAAAATGCCGACGGCATAGGTCTCAATTATCGTTCCCTGACTGGAGCTTGAGGGAACGATAAACCATCAAGAACCCATTCAGCCCAACCATGCCAAATAAACCGCAAACCGATCAAAGCAACCTTGCCATAGGCCATGCCGGCAACAAAGAATTGCTCGCGTGGGCTTTTTTTGATTTCGCCAACTCCGGTTACACTACCGTGGTGCAAACCACTATTTTCAGCGCCTATTTTGTCGGCGTGGTTGCCGCCAACACCACGGGTGTCACGCCGGGAATGGCGACTTTACTCTGGACGCTGGCGATCAGTCTTGCAAATTTTATCGTGATGATCAGCGGCCCCGTCATTGGTGCGATTGCCGATTATCGGGCGTGTAAAAAACAGTTTCTGTTCATCTCCTCAATCGGCTGCATCATCTCAACCGCGCTGCTGGCGATGGTCGGTCCCGGCGACCTAGTGCCGGCAATCGTGCTGGTCATTATTTCCGCAATCATGTTCGCTGCCGGCGAAAACCTGATCGCCGCTTTCCTGCCTGAGATTATCCCCGAGCAGAAGATGGGGAAAATGTCCGGTTACGGCTGGAGTTTAGGCTATGTAGGCGGGCTTTTAACCTTGGCCATTTGTTTAGCCTATATTAGTTGGGCTCGGCATCAGGGTTTGACGGGGGCTCAAGCTGTCCCGGCTACTTTACTGATTACAGCAGTCATTTTTGCCGCGGCTGCCACGCCTACTTTTCTATGGCTACGGGAACGTGCCGTACCGGTTGCAGCCGCGCAAAGACTTCCTGTTTTGAAGGCGAGTATTGGCCGTTTGCAGCACACGATTAAGGAAGCAGCGCGGTTTCGGGATTTATTCCGGTTCTTAATCACGTTGGCGGTCTATCAATCAGGTGTCAGTACCGTGGTGGTTTTGGCGGCGATTTACGCCCAGGAAGTGATGGGCTTCGATACCCAATCGTTGATTATTTTAATTATGGTCGTCAATGTCACGGCAGCCGTGGGGGCCTTTATTTGCGGCCATTTACAAGACCGGATCGGTTCGGTACCCACACTCGCAATTACGCTGTTAATTTGGATTGCCGCCATAGCCGCAGCCATTTTTGCCGATAAACCCCCACAAATGTGGCTGATCGGCAATATGATCGGACTGGCTATGGGCGCGAGCCAAGCGGTCGGGCGGGCTTTAGTGAGTAAATTTTCACCGTCTGAGCGGGCGGGCGAGTTTTTAGGTTTATGGGGACTGGTCAACAGGTTGTCGGCGATAGTTGGGCCTTTGAGTTACGGCTTAGTCAATTACTTGAGTCATGGCGACCATCGCTTATCGTTGCTGTCGACTTTAGTGTTTTTTATTGCAGGTTTACTTCTGCTGACTAAAGTCAACGAGAAACGCGGCAAAGCGGCGGCAATTGAAGTCCCTTAACAGGCGACTTAACGCCAAAGTATAAGGGCAATAGACCGAATACTCCCTTACATCAGTCATATAGCGAAGATTATCAGTGGTAATCAAAGCCATATCTACTTACAATATGCAGCTTTTGTTAGTCTTTTCGGCAACCTTTTTAAGTACAGATAAAGCCGGTTTACCCGGCCTGTATGATCAAACGAATTAATCAATCACGAGAACTATGGAACAACACAATCTTACCCTAGGCATTCCCGGCTTTAACTATCCTGATTTATACGATTCTGCGCGTCTGAAAGATTTGCTGGATGTGTTTGATGCTTCGGTGGAACGCCATGATTCGCAGCTGCACAATGAGTTCAAGGCTTACCGCGAGAATCAGGGTGCAGGGTTATCGGCAGAGGCTGTTTCCGATCTGCTGGTGCGCATGGGGCCTTATGTCGGTCAGTTTGTCGCCAAGCTGTTCAATGTTTCCGAGCAACATCAGGCGCAGGGCGCAAAAATCAAGGACGAGATCGACACCATTTTCACTTATAAAAATGAAGTGGTAGAAAAGTTAGGTTTTGTCTTTAAAGGCCAGGATACCAGCGACTGGGCTATTCCCGCCATCCTGAACCGTTTTGACCTGCTGATTGACGCAGTTTTCCCCGAAGCCAACCAGGACAATGATCCCGAACACCGCGTAGCAAGGGTCGGCGCGGCTATCGGACTGCTGTCCGGCCATTACAAACTGGTTGCCAAAGGCAAAGACAGCGATTACGAAAATGCCGACTTGGTCGCAGAAGCCATTCGCGCCAAACTCGCCGCGCATCAAGAAGCCGCAACCGAATTTAACGGCATCATAGGCCTGCAAGACCCCGCCGAATTTATCAACGGCCTGATGGACATCGTGCAGCGCTGGAGTTTTGTCGCTCAACAAGACAACGATGTGGTTGCGACTTGGTCAAGCTTCAAATTCCCGAAAAAGCGCGATTTCGACCATTTGGTTGAGCACGAACTGGTCGATCGCGGCGAATTCAAGGCCTGGATGGGCGAGCAGGAACACCGCCGCCGCCGCGACGGTTTTAAACTGACCGACCCGCGCTTTAACCAGCGCCAGGTATTGTCCGAAGTCAATCATTGCATTTACTGCCACGAGCGCGATACCGATTCCTGCTCCAAGGGCATGCGCAACAAAAAAACCGAAACTTTCAAGGTTGACCCGTTAGGCGTGACCACTATCGGCTGCCCGCTGGATGAAAAAATCTCGGAAATGCATGTGGTCAAACGCCAAGGCGACAATATCGGCGCATTGGCGATTGTGATTATCGACAACCCGATGTGTCCAGGTACCGGCCATCGTATCTGCAACGAGTGCATGAAAGGTTGTATCTACCAAAAAACCGATCCGGTCGACATTCCGCAAATTGAAACCAGCGTGCTGACCGACGTATTGTTCATGCCCTACGGCTTTGAAATATATAGCCTGCTGACCCGCTGGAATCCGTTAAACGTCAAGCGCCCGTATATGCTACCTTACAACGGCAAAAACGCGCTGGTAGTGGGCTTAGGCCCCGCCGGTTACACGATGAGCCATTATTTGTTAAATGAAGGCTTCGGTGTCGCCGGTATCGACGGCTTGAAGCTAGAGCCGTTGCCGGTGGCATTGACCGGCGACAGCGAAAACCTGCCTATGCCGATTGTGAATTTCCAGGACCTGTACGAAGATTTGGACAAGCGCATTCTGGCCGGTTTCGGCGGCGTGGCCGAATACGGCATCACCGTGCGCTGGGACAAGAATTTCCTGAAAGTCATTTACCTGACCTTACAACGGCGCGAGGCATTCCGGGCTTACGGCGGCGTGCGT
>JBAQYH010000050.1:0-7920 GCA_049299935.1 Methylobacter sp.
CAGATAGGCTTCGCTGGCGGAAAAAACGAATTTGCCCGAGGTAATATCGACCTGCCCGCCACCGAAGTTTTTGGCATACAAACCGTTTTTCACCGATTTGATGATTTCTTCGGGATCGTGCTGGCCCGGTAGCATGTAGGTGTTGGTCATGCGCGGCATCGGCAGATGAGCGTAGGATTCGCGCCGACCGTTGCCGGTAGGCTTGACGCCCATTAACCGGGCATTGAGCTGGTCCTGCATGTAGCCTTTCAGTATGCCGTTTTCGATCAATACGGTTTTTTCGGTCGGAGTGCCTTCATCATCGATAGTCAACGAGCCGCGCCGTCCAGGCAGGGTGCCGTCATCGACGACCGTGCATAAATCGGACGCCACCCGCTCGCCGACGCGGCCGCTGAATGCGGAGGTGCCTTTGCGGTTAAAATCGCCTTCCAAGCCGTGCCCGATGGCCTCATGCAGCAAGATGCCGGGCCAACCCGAGCCCAGCACGACCGTCATGTTGCCGGCAGGCGCTTCGACGGCTTCCAGGTTAACCAGCGCCTGCCTGACGGCTTCGCGGCCGTATGCCAGCGCGGTATCTTTATCGATAAAATAGCTGTAATCGCTGCGCCCGCCGCCGCCCATACTGCCCTGTTCGCGCTGGCCGTTTTGCTCGACGATGACCGTGACATTCATCCGCACCAGGGGCCGCACGTCGGCAACCAAGGAACCGTCTTGCCGGGCCACCAGGACATGCTCATGGACGCCGATCAGGCTGACAATCACTTCTTCAATCCGGCTGTCCAGTTTGCGGGTTTCGCTGTCTACCCGGCGCAATAAATCGATTTTCTGCTGGTCTTCCAGCGATTTTAACGGGTTTTGCGTCGCGTAATATTTTGTCCAATCGGCGGCTTTTGTGGTGATCTTGCAATGCAAGGGGTCTGCATCCTGGCCTTGCCGAACGATGGCCTTGACGTTATTGGCCGCTTCCAGCAGCACCGGCAGTTCAATCCGGTCGCTGTAGGCAAAGCCGGTTTTTTCGCCGAATACCGCCCGCACTCCGGCACCCTGCTCAATATTGTGGCTGCCTTCTTTAATAATGCCGCCTTCCATGACCCAAGATTCATAATGGCTGGATTGAAAGTAAATATCCGCCGCATCGACCGGCGAACTGAGCAACCGGCCCATAATCTTTTCAATATCGCCATCCTGAATGCCGGCAGGCATTAAGATAGCTTGTCTTGCAAGGTTTAGTATTTCCATCAACGAATCAATAATAGAGTTTTAAGGTAAAAGGCAAAGGGCTAAAGGCGCAAGACGGCGTTCTTTTCGCCTTTGGCCCTTTGCCCTTCGCCTCCATCATTCTTCTTCGAGCTTGTCGCGCAGCGTCTTAAACAGTAACTGCAACAGGTCTTCCGCACCCTCGACAGAAGGGCGCGGTGTACTTTCTCCTGTCGCGCCGCTTTGTTCGGCCGCATTGGGTATGGTCGCAGTGACTGTCGTCTCTGCACCTTCCTGCTTTACGGTCAACAGATAAATAGAGGGATCGTCCCTTAAAAAGCCTGTCGCTTTTGCAAAAAATCCGGTCCTGTCTTCTGTATCCTGGGTAACGTAATAAAGTCCCTTATCGCGTTCATGATCGGTTACCTTGACGCCGCTTTGCTTCAATGCCCGGCCTAAGGTGTTCCAGGCTTCATCAAAAGGCTGCTTGATCGTCAGCTGCGTTGGCGCATTCTGGTAAACGTCCGAGCCTAAGCCTGTGCTGTCTTTTTTCTTCGGAATCGAGCTGGTGTCGGCAACGCGCTGTTCCTTGGTCGGACTGCTGCTGGTCACTGTTGGCGGGCGTTCAAGGGCTTCGGTGTCGCGGTAGCGGCTGTCCTCTACGGTTCCGCAGGAAACCAGAAAACCGGTCAACAATAAACTTTTAACTATTACGCGCATAGCTTCCTCAAAAAAAACGACGATGACTCAACGCCGGAAATGCACCCCGCACTTTTTCCAGACGGTCCAGATCTATTTCGGCGGAAACAAAGCCGCCCCCGGTTTTGTAGCAATCCAGCACCACACCCCACGGATCGATCACCATGCTGTGCCCGAACGTTTTACGGCCGTTAAGGTGAAAGCCGCCCTGATTCGGCGCAATCACATAACACAGGTTTTCCACGGCACGCGCGCGCAGCAGCAATTCCCAGTGCGCGGCGCCTGTTTCTGCGGTAAATGCAGACGGAATGACCAGTAGGTCCATGCCCATCTTGCGGAAAAACTCGGGAAAGCGCAGATCGTAACAGACCGCGACGCCCAGCCTGCCGAAAGGCGTGTCGATCACCAACATGTCAGCGCCCGCTTCAATAGAGTCGGATTCGCGGTAAACGTCATTGCTGCCCGGAACGTTGACATCGAACAAATGCACTTTATCGTAGCGCGCAACCCGTTCGCCTTGATCGTTATAAACCAGGCAAGCCGCCCGCACTTTATTGTCGGCGTCACCCGCTATCGGAATGGTGCCGCCAACCACCCAGACCCCGTATTTTTTAGCAACCGACGACAAAAAACTCTGGATAGGCCCCGAGCCATCGACTTCTTTGGCCTTGATTTTGTCCAGTTCATGATCGCCCATCAACGCAAAGTTTTCCGGCAACGCCACCAGTTTTGCGCCCGCTTTGACCGCTTCCGCTATCAGCTTTTCGGCTTCCAGCAAGTTGGCGCTGACATTGGGACTGGATGCCATTTGTATGGCCGCACATCTATTCATTATTTATCTCTCTATTGCTCGTCTTGTTGCAACCATGGAAAGTCGGTAATGCCGTTCCAGGTTTTCTGTAACAATCCATCATTTTTATGCATCGGAATGACTTCCGCATTCCCCCAAGCGCCTTTTACCAGATATTGGGATCCAAAGAAAAACCCCTCCTGGTCTTTGCCGGTCAAAGAGCGTCCAACCAAGGCCGCGACTTTGCCCATAATTGTACCAGCAATAGGCACCGCATCGGCACTTTTAGGTGTGACATCGACAATGTGATCAACGGTTTGGCTGACCAGGTTGGTCTCGCCGCTGATGGCGATTTTTGCAGGAACCGCATCGACGACTAAATCATGGGTCGATGCGATGCCGCCTGCCAAATCAAAATGGCCTTTGATACTGTTGAACGTCAAGCCTTCCTGGTAAATATCGCTAAAATCAAGCTGCGCCCGCTTTACCCACTGAGCCAATGCCAGTATGCCCAGTACCCGGCCGAATCCGGGCTCTATACTTAAAATGCGCCCGTTTTTAAGATTAATGTCCAGCCGGCCTTTCAAATCCGCCAGAGCGAATTGATACGGCGCCGCGTTCCAGTTGACGGTGAAATCGACGGCGGCTTCGGTTTCGGTCAAATCCTTGGTAACGCCCAGTTGCGCCAGCAGTTTACCGGCACGCGGTACGTCCAGGTGGCCTTGGGTATGCGTTACCGCCTTTTCGCCGCTTGCGGTCCAGTCGCCCGAGAAAACCAGTTTTTGATTTTCTCCGGCCAGCTCAACGTTGTTAAAACCCATGCCGCCCGGTATGCGTTCGGTTGCCAATGACAAGCGGCCCAGGTCGATCGATTGCCACAGCGTTTTTTGGCTGGTGACCGTCAATAAAGGCACAAGCTCCGGCGAGAATGCCTGGAGGGGCGCCGCATCTTTGGCTCCTATTTGCTTTAATGCCGAAAGATCCAGTAATTCCATATCCAGATTGATTCTGTCCGTGCCTGTAAAGTTGGCAGGAATTTGAATTTTTCCCTTTGCGAATGATCCGGCTATTGCCCCGGCCCAATACTTGTCATTGTGCTTCAAGGCCAGATCGAAAAGACCTATATCGGTTTTCTTCCACAGCGCATGATCGCTATGAATCTTCAACTCCCTGACACCATCTCCCGCGCCTTGGGCGGCCGCCAAAGCCAACCAGTCCTGCAACGCCAACCGGTCGCGATTCAGCTCCAGCTTTAATCCCGCCTCCTGGGTTTGGGCGACCTCACCGGCCCCGACCAGTACATGGCCCGAATAAAGGGTCTTTTGTTTGGTATCCAACTGAATCGCCGCCTTCAGCTTATTGTCGTAATTCAGCAGCACCGGCAACAGCTGGTCATCGCCCAGACTGAACGTCAGCGACAACGGTATTTTTTGCTCCCGTGTCTTGGCCAATGACTCCGGCAAATCCAGGGATACGCCGGACAGCATCGACTCCACAACAAGCTCCGGCAAAGCATCGCCGTAAGGCAACTCCAGCTTCAACTGATAATCTGTCGCTCCATCGGCAATGCTCCACCAGGGCATGTCAAATTGCGCCTGTAGATCGCTAACCCCGGCATTACCTTCCACGTTGACGGTGGTTTGAACGTCCGAGCTTTTGATGTTGATTTGTATCGGATTTCCCAAGGCCGCAGCATGAATGGTCTCGCTATAAACGCCCAGCTCGTTGAACTTGAGTACGCCGTTAATTTTACTGACCGGCAGATCCAGCGATTTTACAGTCAGCCTGGCGTCTTTCAATTGCGCCGTGCCATCGACTTTGGTTGGCGCGCCGTCGGTTAATGGGATTTTAAGATCCAGCGCTACCTGGGTATTTCCCTGCGGGGTAATGGCTTCCAGCAGCGAATCCACCGGCGAACTCAACGGCGTCTGCTGCATATAAGCCAAAACCTGGGCGATCCCCCCTTCCGCCTCGCCCTTAATCAGCAACTGCTTGCTGGTATTCAGCGATGGAATGGTCACTTCGGCTTGTTTAATGGTCACGCTGGCCGCGGCCGCATCCCCCCCGGATTGCCCTTGCAGGACATTAACTTTAAGGCCGCCCTGCAAAAACATGACCTCCGCATTCATGCCGGTTATGTCCGGCCATTCCGGGTCGAACGACAGGTCAAACTGTTCGCCATTGAATATCGCTTCAAAAACGCCCGGCGCATCGGTAAACGGGAAATCATTCAGGTTGCCGTAAACCAGCAAGCCGCCGTTAGTCATCCTGCCGCTAACGAATGCCCGGTCCAACCAGGCAACGACTTCTTCATCCATAATGCCCACCGGCAAATAATGCTTGACCTCGCCGGCATCTTCGCCTGTAAACGCACTTTGCAGATCCATAAACACGGGCTTGCCCGCTTCGGGAATATCGATACGGAACCGGGTTTTGCTCTGGAAGTGCATGGAGTCCAGTTCAATCGAAGGGCTGGACACAGACCAGACATGTTCCGCTTGCTGCCAAGCTAACGTCCCTTCAAGCCGGTTGACCGGCAAAGCTTCACGGAACAAATCCGGCCCCGTTAGCCGCGCATCTTTAGTCGCAAGGGTAATAGTCCCCTGCTTGTCGCTGCCCTTTAGTAGGCCGGTCAAATTGTCTATGCCGGGAACGGACGACAACGGCGCGACACCGACGTTGCTAAACCTGCCGTTCAGCGCAACCGATTTTGTATCCAAGTCGGCAAACAGGGAGAAATTCTCCAATGCTCCTTTCAGCTGGACTTGCGCGAGCGTATTAGCCTGCTCATCCGGCAACGGCGCGAAAAACTGCGCCAGCCCGGATGCTTCCTGCAAGTCCAGCCGTTCGACAAACAACGCTATTTTATGCAACGCGTTATCGTCCATGCGCTGGCCGGAAACGCTAAACACTGCGGCCGGCCATTTTTTAACGGCGCCTTTGGCGCTGTCCTGGGTTTCCAGCGAAAAATCGCTTACATCGAGTTGCCACGGATTGCCTGTACCTTTGAGGACATCATTCATCCCCCAGTGAAGCCGGGTTTTCAATTGATTGACCAAAAATGCCGGCTTTCCCTGCCGAACCAATGTCATCTGTTGAATTTGTGCCGCAACATCCATCGACGCCAATTGCGATTGCCGCCAATCGGCCCAAATTTTAAAATCGCCGATACCGGCGTTGATATTGAATTGATCCCCGGCTGAGACTTGAGCGAATGCCGCCAATTCAGGCAAATTAACCGCCTTGCCGTCGATATAAACGCGGCCCTGGATGGTCGAAGGCTCGAAAACATTGCCTTTAAAATCCATCGAGACTCTCAACGTATCGCCGACTTTTTCCGGCAACTTCATCAGCATATTCAGCCGGTGCCGCTCGCCGTCATTGCGGATCGCCAGATCCACGCCCTTGAACAACAGCGGTTTGCCATGGCTTGTTTCATCCTGCCAGGTGATTTCGCTTTGCAGGACCTCGTATTTCCTGCCCTGCAACAACCACTGCGGCTGCCCTTCTCCCGCTTCTAAACCGACAATAACAATGCTGCCGTCCTGTTGCCGCTTAATCGCAAGCTTGGCGCCCACCAAGGCGACCCAGGACGAGGACAATAAATCCCGGCTGACCAGCATATCCCGTAAATCAATACCCAGGCGTATTTCATTAAACTCGATAGCGGGTTTTTCGTTTCCGGCAGGGACAGCCTGGGATGAAATGGCGATGTCTTTTAACACCAGCTGGGGGTTGAAACCGCGCATCTTTGCGCCTAGACGGGCTATCGTGACCGGCGTACCGACAACCGCGCTGATATGGGTCGACAAGTCGGACTTGTAGTGCTCAATCCCCGACAATAACAAGCGTACGCCGGTCAAGCCGATAGCTGCCGAAACCAAAGACCAGAAAATAAGATGCCGCGTTGCACGCTTAATATGATGGATCACTGAGGAAAACTAAAGGCGAAGGGCCGAGGGCGAAAGGTTCATAGATCTAAGGTTAAAAATTCAAAGCTTAAAGAATTGTGGAGGTATTTCATCTTCGCCATAAAAACAAAACCGCATAAACGAAGAACACTAAAAAGGGGTTATTTTGTTCCAGTAAAGAAAAGTCTTGCTGCATCTACCTTTCGCCTCAAAGCAACACCACATCATACTGCTCCTGATTGTATTCCGCCTCAGCCCTGAACTTGATGCGCACCCCCAAAAAGACTTCCAATTCGGCCAACATATCGGCTTCCTCATCGAGCAGCATTTCCACCACTTCATTGGAAGCAAGAACCAGGATTTTCTTAACCTTGTACTGCCTGACTTCGCGGATAATCTCCCGGAATATCTCCAGGCACATGGATTCCGCGGTCTTCAAAACGCCGCGGCCGCCGCAGGCGCTGCAAGGCTCGCAAAGTATATGTTCCAGGCTTTCCCGGGTCCTTTTGCGGGTCATTTCCACCAAACCCAGCACCGATACTTCGGTGATATTGGTCTTCGCATGGTCTTTTTCAAGATGCCGCTCGAACGCCTGCAAAACCTGTTTTTTATGATCCTCGCTTTGCATATCGATAAAATCGATAATGATGATGCCGCCGAGGTTTCGGAGCCTGAGCTGCCGGGAAATGGTCTGCGCCGCTTCAAGATTGGTTTTAAAAATAGTCTCTTCCAGGTTACGGCCGCCCACATAGCCGCCGGTATTCACGTCGACGGTCGTCATCGATTCGGTCTGATCGAACACCAGATGGCCGCCCGATTTCAGGTTGACTTTGCGGTCCAGCGCTTTCTGGATTTCATCTTCGACGCTGTAAATATCGAACACCGGACACTCGCCGGTATAATGCTCGATCACCGGCACGATTTCCGGCGCAAAAATTTCCGCAAACTCTACCAGTCGATGAAAGGTTTCCCTGGAATCGACCCGGACTCTTTCGATGCCCTCCCGATAGAGGTCCCTTAAGGTCCTGATGCTCAGCGGCAAATCCTTATGGATAAACTGCTTGGGCTTGGCGCTGGCGATTTTCGCGGCTATCGACTCCCACAGCTTCAGCAAAAATGTCATATCGGCCATCAATATCGCTTCATCCACGCATTCAGCCGCGGTTCTTGCGATAAAGCCGCCGCATTTATGCTCCAGCCGGAAAGCGTCAAGACAGGTTCTTAGGCGGGCTCGCTCGGTCTCGCATTCAATTCGCTGGGACACGCCGGAATTATGCGCATACGGCATGTAGACCTGGAAACGCGAGGGTATCGATATTTCCG
>JBAQYH010000051.1:0-8147 GCA_049299935.1 Methylobacter sp.
GAGTAGGCGTCATAAAAAATTTCCGGTTTGGCTATGATATAAAGTTCTATATGATTTCATTGGTGCAATAGGGCGTCAGTTTTATGACATCCAAGTTTTAGCGGTTCATTGAGCATATTTGCTTAACTATTCGATACATATAATAAATAACGGATACAGTTAATTATTAACATTTATAAGTATTCCTATCTTATTCTTTTAAAAGGATCTTTTTTCTTGTATGATTTGATTCGTTGATGTCAGTCAATGAAAGCATTCGGCAGTTTGCTAGTCTTATTTGTAAGTGTAAGTAGCGTGCAGTTTTAGTGTAGCTGGTTGTTTTTATATATGTTACTGATTTATGGTCTTTAAATTGCTTGTTTACTGATTAAAAACTAAAGGGTTTGCAACATGGCTGAATTAGATCAAGAAGCTGGAGAAGGAAAAAAATCTCCTAAAAAACTTATTATCATGATCGTCGCTGCGGTGGTTTTATTGGCGGCGGGCGGGGGGCTCACTTTCTTTTTTATGAAAGGGGATTCATCGCATGGAGAAAAAGTTGAACATGCTGATGAGTCGGCAGTTCCTGTAGAAAAACTCTATTTTGATATGGGTAAGCCTCTGGTCGTCGATTTTCCAGGGGGGGCGTCAGCCAAACACGGTCGAATTACGGTATCTATGTTGGTTGAAGGCGCCGAAACTGTTGAGGTTTTGAAAAAAAATGAACCTATGATACGAAATAATCTGTTGATGCTGATCGGGGCGCAGGACAGTAGTGTGTTAAATACCGGCGAAGGAAAGGAGATGTTACGCAAAGCCATGTTAAATGATGTGACTGCCGTTTTAAAAAAAATGGCCGGGAAGGGGCAGGTTAATGACATATTCTTTACTTCATTTGTAATGCAATAATATGAGTGATTTACTCTCACAGGCAGAAATTGATGCGCTGCTGAACGGTGTCAGCGACGGGGATATTGAAACAGAGGATGAGTCCGATTTTTATGCTGAAGCGGGTACCGAAGAATTTCATGAAAAAGGCGTAGTCAGGGAGTATGACTTTGCCAGCCAGGAAAGAATTGTTCGTGGGCGTATGCCGACGTTGGAAATGGTTAATGAACGGTTTGCCAGGTTTATCCGTATTTCGTTATTCAACTTTCTTCGGCGTTCGGCGGAAATTTTTATATCAGGCATCCAGGTTCAAAAGTTTTCCGAATATATACAGGGACTGCTGGTTCCAACCAATTTGACGATTGTCAGGTTTAACCCCCTGCGCGGCAAGGCATTGATAGTTATCGATCCGCGGCTGGTTTTTACGGTGGTGGACAACTTTTTTGGCGGCGCCGGCCAGTTTTATAACCAGACCGAAGGGCGGGAGTTTACGCCGACAGAAATGCGGGTGGTTCGGATCATCATTGATATGATCTTCAAGGACCTGAAGGAAGCATGGAAGCCGGTTATGGAACTCGATTTTGAATATGTAGGTGCGGAAATCAATCCGCGGTTTGCCAATATTATCGGCCCTGGGGAAATCATTGTTATCTCGACCATTCATGTTGAACTGGAAGGCGGGGGCGGCGACGTCAACATCGCGATGCCGTATGCGATGCTTGAACCGATCAGGGAGTTGCTGGATGCGATCAGCAGCGATAGCGGCGAGGTCGACGGCAGTTGGCAGGCCGCATTGCGCGGCGAAGTGCTGAGAGCGGAAGTGAGTATAAACAGTCTTCTGGTGGAAAAAAGCATGACCATAAGAGACGTTATGCGGCTAAAAAAAGGCGATGTAATACCTATTGATATGCCGGAAACGGTGATTCTTAAAGCGGAAGGCATTCCCGTGTTTGAAGGTAAGGTCGGCATATCGGATGGTAATTACGCAATACAGATTATTGATAAGGTAAGATCTTGAATCAAGCTGATGCATTTCAGGGTTTGATTGTAACAATATTGAGTTGGGAAATAAGATGAGCGAATATCCAAACGGGCCTGATGGCGCAGAAACGGTTGATGATTTTGAGGCGGCCGCTTTTCAGGAATTTAATGATCAGTTTGATGACAAAAAATCGTCTTCAGGCTCAGGTGACGAAGTTAATCTTGATGTTATTTTGGATGTTCCCGTCACGATTTCTATGGAAATTGGCCGGACACAGATCAATATCAGGAATCTTTTGCAGTTAAATCA
Organism: Methylobacter sp.; assembly: GCA_049299935.1. Taxonomy (GTDB): domain Bacteria; phylum Pseudomonadota; class Gammaproteobacteria; order Methylococcales; family Methylomonadaceae; genus Methylobacter_A. The sequence continues at coordinate 2,159 of JBAQYH010000051.1, forward strand.
GGGATCGGTTGTCGAATTGGAGCGTTTTGCCGGGGAGCCGCTTGATGTGTTGGTCAACGGAACGCTGATTGCTCACGGTGAAGTGGTGGTGATCAACGATAAATTCGGTATTCGCTTGACCGATGTCATCAGTCCATCGGAACGGGTTAAACGATTAGCCTGATGCGAGGAAAAATAATTGTCGCCTGGCTACTGTTCGGGTGGGGTTCCGCCTGCTTTGCCGTGCCGGGTGCCGATGCGCCTAAACAAGCGGTCAGGACGGTTTCACCTGGCGATATGCTGCATTGGAGTGTCGGTCTGCTGATAGTCTTGGCTATTTTTTTTCTTTGTGTTTGGGGAATGCGTAAGTTAGGCGGAATCACTGGCGGCGGCGCAGAAAAAATGCGCGTTGTCGGCGGTTTGTCGTTGGGGATGCGGGAAAAAGTCATTTTGCTCCAGGTCGGGAAAAAGCAGCTGGTTTTAGGGGTAACGCCGGGGCGCATAGATACGTTGCATGTGCTGGAGGGCGACGATTGTTTGAATAATGAGGCGCTTCCCGCGATGGACACCGGATTTAGTGCAATTGTGAAACAAGTCATGAAAGGGCAATCTGATGCATAAAAGCACTTTGGTTCGGTTATTGATTATAGGACTTGCTTTTTTGTTGATTGAAACGCCGGCTTACGCTGCCGCGGGGATTGAAGCGGTTACCGTTACGACGGGCAAGCAAGGCGCCCAGACTTATACGGTAACGATCCAGATTCTGGCGCTAATGACCTTGTTAACGGTGTTGCCGGCGCTGCTGTTGACCATGACTTCATTTACCCGAATCATGATTGTACTGAGTTTGCTGCGAACGGCTTTAGGCACCGGACAGGCACCCAGTAACCAGGTGTTGTTAGGCTTGTCCATGTTTTTGACGATCTTCATTATGATGCCGGTTTTGGAGAAGGTGAATACCGAAGCCGTCCAGCCTTATCTGGAAGAGAAGATCGATGTGACAGTCGCCATTGAAAAGGCGTCCGAGCCGTTCAGGCAATTTATGTTAAAACAGACCAGGGAGGCCGATTTGGAATTATTTATCAGGATTTCCGGTAAAGAAGAGCTTCAGTCAGCCGAAAATGTGCCGTTTTCGTTATTGCTGCCGGCTTTTGTAACCAGTGAATTGAAAACGGCATTTCAAATCGGTTTCCTGATTTTCCTGCCTTTTTTGATCATCGATTTGGTGGTGGCCAGCGTACTGATGTCTATGGGTATGATGATGCTGTCGCCGATGATTATTTCCCTGCCTTTTAAAATCATGTTGTTTGTTCTTGCTGACGGCTGGTCTTTAATCATGGAAATGTTGGCGGCAAGTTTTTATGTTAGTTGACAGCGGCTTAAGGTGAATTATGGTTCCTGAAACGGTTTACATGGTTGGACAGGAAGCGATGATCGTGGCGATCAAGCTGACGGCGCCGGTGTTGCTGCCTTCTTTGGCAGTGGGTCTGGTTGTCGCGATGTTTCAGGCGGCTACCCAGATTAACGAGGCGACGTTGACGTTTGTGCCCAAGATAATCGCCATAGGGATTGTGATGATGATTATGGGGCCGGCGATGCTGCAAATGTTCCTTGATTATTTTCAGGGATTGATCAGGGATATTCCTCATTTAATTGGTTGAACGTTGAACGTTACCGAAGAGCAAATTCTCGGCCAAGTGGCATTGTTCATATGGCCGCTGATGCGTATTAGTGCGATGTTTGTCTCCGTGCCGTTGTTTAGCATTAAATCCGTACCGGCCCGAGTCAGGCTGGTTCTGGCGGTGGCAATAACACTCGTGGTCATGCCTTTACTTCCCCCTTTACCGGCTGTTGAAATGTTCAGTTACACCGGATTTATGATGGCGGTTACGCAGATTATGATCGGGTTGACGAGCGGTTTTATTTTACAGCTGGTTTTTGCTGCGGTCGTTTTTGCAGGGCAGGGCGTCGCTTTAAGTATGGGCTTGGGCTTTTCGACGATGGTCGATCCGCAAAGCGGGCAGCAGGTACCGGTGGTTGCGCAATTTTATACCATTACCACCACGTTAGTTTTTATCAGTCTGGACGGGCATTTGTTGTTGATACAAATGCTGCTGGATAGCTTTAAAACCTTGCCCATCGGTATTGACGGTATAGACAAGGCGGGCATCTGGTCGATCCTGGAGTGGAGCAGTCTGATGTTTGCAGGCGGTTTATTGTTGGCTATGCCCGTCATTGCCAGTCTGTTGTTGGTGAATGTCATTTTTGGCGTGGCGGCCAGGGCGGCCCCGCAATTGCAAATTTTTTCGGTGGGCTTTCCGGTAACCCTGATGCTGGGCATGCTGTTGGTCTGGAAGACATTACCCGATGTGCTGGACCAATTTTCCGGCATGTTAACCGGCGCCTATGATTTGATCGGGCAGTTGTTACGGTTGTAGATTATGGCAGATAACGAAGATAAAACCGAAGAACCCACAGGCAAGCGTTTAGACGACGCCAGGAAAAAAGGCCAGATTGCCCGCTCCAGGGAGCTTAATACGTTTGCGATGATGATAGCCAGTGCAGCCGTATTGCTTATGCAGGGAGAGACAATCGGTAAGGGATTGTTGGAAATGATGCGGACTGAGTTTCAATTGAGCCGCGCAACTATTTTTGACCCGGCCAGTCCCGTACTGCATTTTAAGCAGGTGATGATTGACGGTCTCATGTTGGTTGCGCCGTTTTTGGCGCTGATGGTTGTTGTCGCCATTGTTGCACCCATATCGATGGGCGGTTGGGTCTTCAGCTGGGAGGCTATCGCTTTTAAGCCGTCAAAGATGAACCCGATTACAGGGATTGCCAGGATTTTTGCTGTGCGAGGCTTGGTTGAGCTAGTCAAGGCGCTGCTGAAAATTTTATTGGTTTTTGCGGTTGCGGTGGCTTTGCACAGATCCTATATCAGTGAATTGCTGGGGTTGGGCGTCGAGTCGCCAGAGCGGGCAATTGAACATTCGCTGGATATTATCGGCATGTGCTTTTTGCTGCTCAGCACCTCACTGGTATTAATAGCGATGCTTGATGTGCCTTATCAATTGTGGGATCACAGTAAAAACATGAAAATGTCCAAGCAGGAAATCAAGGATGAACATAAGGAATCCGACGGTAGTCCCGAGGTGAAGGGGCGTCAGCGCAGGATGCAAATGGAGATGGCGCAAAACCGGATGATGGCGGAAGTGCCGAAAGCCGATGTTATTGTGACCAATCCCAGCCATTATGCGGTGGCCTTAAAATATGACCAAAACTCGAATAGCGCACCCAAACTGGTCGCGAAGGGTGTCGACTTGATAGCCGCTCAAATCCGCAATGCAGCGATAGGCGCCGACGTGCCGTTGGTGGCATCCCCTCCTTTAGCCAGGGCGTTATATTATTCGACCGAATTGGAAAAAGAGATACCGCAGGGGCTTTATTTGGCTGTAGCTCAAATACTTGCTTATGTTTATCAGTTAAAAGCCGCACAGAAAAATGACTGGAGAGTGCCATTGCCGCCGGAAGATATTAACGTGCCTGACGAATTTAAACGGGATTAATAAGGTATGGATTTTACTAAATTAAAAGCAGCGCTGGGGGTACTGGGTAAAGCCGAGCTGGGTGCGCCGGTAGTTATCGTCATGGTTTTGTCGATGCTGATATTGCCGTTGCCGGCATTCGTACTCGACCTGTTTTTTACCTTTAATATCGCGTTCTCGTTAATCATCCTGCTGGTCGTTGTTTATACGCTTAAACCTCTGGAATTTGCGTCGTTCCCAACCGTTATCCTGCTGGCGACCATATTGCGTTTGGCGCTGAACGTGGCCTCGACGCGTATCGTATTGATTGAAGGGCACAAGGGCGGCGATGCGGCCGGCAAGGTGATTGAGGCCTTCGGCGCTTTTGTTATCGGCGGTAACTTTGCCGTGGGTCTGGTGGTTTTTGCGATACTGATCATCATTAACTTCATGGTCGTCACCAAAGGCGCCGGGCGGATTGCGGAAGTCGGGGCGAGGTTTACGCTGGATGCGATGCCGGGCAAGCAAATGGCCATCGATGCTGACTTGAATGCCGGATTACTGACCCAGGACCAGGCTCGCGAGCGGCGCGCAGAAGTGGCTACCGAAGCGGATTTTTACGGCTCCATGGACGGTGCGAGCAAGTTTGTCCGGGGCGATGCGATTGCCGGGATTATCATTTTATTCGTCAACATGATCGGCGGCTTGGCCATTGGCGTGCTTCAGCACGATTTGAGTTTTGCCGAAGCCGGAAAGATTTATGTGTTGCTGTCCATTGGTGACGGTTTAGTCGCCCAGATTCCTTCGTTGTTATTGTCGGTCGCCTCGGCGCTGGTGGTTACCAAGGTCGGCAGCAGCGGCGAAAATATCGGGCAGCAGGTCACGGCGCAGCTGTTTGCAAATCCCAAAGCATTGACGGTTTCAGCGGCAGTGGTAGGCGCATTGGGCATTATTCCCGGCATGCCGAATCTGGTCTTTATCTTGCTGGCCTCGGTCTTGGGTGGTTCCGCCTATTTGATTGAGAAGAAGCATAAAGAAGCTGAGTTGGTTGCTCTTGATTATCCGCAGGAGTTGGCCCACACAGCCGTTCCCGAGACCAAAGAGCTCGGCTGGGATGATGTGATGCCGGTTGACGTTGTCGGCCTGGAAGTAGGCTATCGGCTTATTCCGTTGGTGGACAAGAACCAGGGCGGACAATTGATGATTCGTATCAAAGGCGTGCGGAAAAAATTGTCCCAAGAGTTGGGATTCCTAATTCCGTCGGTGCATATCCGGGATAACCTTGATTTGAGCCCGACGGCCTACCGGATTTCGCTGATGGGGGTGACCGTAGGCGAAGCTGAAATTATGCCGGACATGGAAATGGCGATTAATCCGGGACGTGTTTTCGGCACCTTGAAGGGCAATGCCTGCAAGGACCCCGCTTTTGGCCTGGAGGCCGTGTGGATAGAGCCGCACCAGAAAGATCATGCGCAAACCCTGGGCTATACGGTGGTCGACCCCGGAACGGTGGTGGCGACCCATCTGAGCCATCTTTTGCAGTCGCATGCCCATGAATTGTTCGGTTATGAAGAGGCGAATAAAGTCCTCGATAACCTGGCTAAGTCTGCCCCGAAACTGGTTGAGGATCTGGTGCCGAAGACATTGCCGTTAGGTGTGGTGGTCAAGGTATTGCAAAACCTGTTGCAAGAGCGGGTGCCCATCCGGGATATGCGCACTATCGTCGAAACTTTGGCGGAGTATGGGCTCAGAAGTCAAGATCCCGACATCTTGACGTCGGCGGTACGCTCGGCATTAGGGCGATTAATTATCCATGAAATCAGTGGGATGCAGGACGAACTGCCGGTTATAACGCTGGATCATGAGTTGGAACAGTTGTTGCATAAATCTTTGCAAACGGCAGGTGAAAGTGGTGTCGGGATTGAGCCGGGGTTAGCAGAACAAATGCATACATCATTGCAGGAAAGTATGCAAAAAATGGAAATGGAGGGGCAAACAGCGGTATTGCTGGTTTCTTCTTATATCCGTCCCTGGTTGGCCCGATTCGTTCGCCATTCCATACCCGGATTACATGTCTTGGCATACAATGAAATACCCGCCGATCGCCAGATCAGAGTGGTTTCAAGTGTCGGACGACGAACATAGTACATGAGGCTGAGTTATGAAGATTAAACGTTTTTTTGCGGAAGATATACGCCAAGCCATGAGAATGGTTAAAGAAGAATTGGGCGCGGATGCAGTCATCATGTCAAACAAGTCTGTTGACGGAGGCGTTGAGATCGTTGCCGCACGGGATTTTGACGAACAGTTGATCCAGAGCAAGTTGCAAAAACAGGCCGCAGAACAGCAGCCTCCTTTACGCGAAACTAAAAAAATAGATTTGCCTGATTTTGAAGCGGAAAAAAACCGTTTGCATGTATTAAGCAGCTCCAGGAAACAAAGTGCCGATGGTTTCGTGCCTGAGCGTGCTCCGGTGCGTCCGCAAC
>JBAQYH010000052.1:0-3618 GCA_049299935.1 Methylobacter sp.
CTCTTGTAGGTTGCCGAGTATCGGGCTTGCTTACCGAAATTAAATGAGCAATACCGAACTGCCTGGCAGCATCGAGCACCGCCAAACTATCGTCAATCAACAGCGCGGCTTGCTTTTCAAACGGTGCGCGTTGCTGTAACAACGGCCAAAACTCGGCGTGTTCCTTGGGATAGCCCAAATCATGAGAACTGATAATGTCATCGAAAAACGGCTGCAAGCAGGTTTTGTCCATCTTAAGACCTAAACTGCCGCGATGCGCGTTAGTAACTAAATACACCTTTTTTGGCGAGTGACGGACTTTTTCCAGAAACTCCGCAACATGCGGCAATACCGCAATCAACCCGGAAATTTCCGCTTTTAATCCGGCAATATCCAGCGCTAAAACCTCGCTCCAATAATCCAGACAATACCATTCCAACTTGCCTTCCATGCTTTTAAAGCGCGGCGCCAGCTGCTGTTTTGCGGCTTCTATCGACAAACCGTGTTTTTCGGCGAATTTAAGCGGTACAAACTCCTTCCAGAAATGATTATCGAAATTCAAATCCAGCGGCGTGCCGTCCATATCCAGTAAAACAGTATCAACTTTATTCCAATCGATCATCAGAGTGCGTTATATTGGCAAAAAATACTTAATAAAATAGCACAATGGCTGAAAAACCAATCATCCTTAACAAAACAACCATCGCGACCAGCCGATTATTCCGCATCGAATCGCTGGATATTGAATTCAGCAACGGCGCACTGCGCAACTACGAACGCCTGGCCCGCGGCCACTCGGGCGGCGCGGTGCTGATTGTGCCGATGCTGGATGCGGAAACAGTGTTGCTGATCAGGGAATATTCCGCCGGCGTGCATCGCTATGAGCTGGGCCTTCCCAAGGGCAAGACCGATGCAGGAGAATCCTTCCTGGATGCAGCAAATCGTGAGCTCAAGGAAGAAGTCGGCTTTGGCGCCAGAAACCTGCACCACCTAAGCTCTTTTTCGATCGCGCCGTCTTATCTGGAACATATGACCGAGATTGTGATCGCCCAGGATTTGTATGAAGAAAAACTGGAGGGCGATGAGCCGGAAGAGCTGGAAGTGATTCCATGGAAATTAAGCAACATCAATGAATTGTTGGCTACCGGGGAATGCACCGAAGCCCGCTCAATTGCAGCGCTGTTTATGGCTCTGGAATATTTTAAGGCGACGTAGTTTCGTAGGCCGGAATAAGCCTGTTCGAGCGACAGCGAGAACTTGCGTTTCCGGCAAATACCACCCGAACTCGCCGGAAACGCCACCTCGCGCTACGCGCTTGGATGGCCTTATTCCGGCCTACATCACTAACATTAAGGAACTACATGTATGACAACATGCAATAACTTAACTGCTTTAATAGCTCTCATCGCTGTAGGGATCGCCTATTTTCAGCTAAAAACAAATCAGGACAAATTACGTCTTGATTTGTACAACAAAAGATTTGAAATCTATACAAAAGCTATAGATTTATACCTTGAGTTACCTAACTCCACATCAATTGAAAATATGTCTAAAGAAGACATAGATGCTTTAGAAACATTTAAAATATTAAAGAACTCCTTTATTAAGTACTATAGGGAATCTCAATTTCTTTTTAAAGAAGATTCAGGCATACATTCAATACTCAGAGAAATTTTAGATAAATTAAATTTAATTATCTTTGATAAAGAGCATCGCAAATCGTTTCAGGACGCAGACGTTGAATTTAAAATAGAACAACAAAATAAAGTCATTACCGCTAGAAATTTAATTGAAAGCGACATACTGAAGCTAGAGGAAGCCATGAAACCTTATCTTAATTTTCATAACAAAGTGATATGACCGTCTGCAATTGGCCGAACTGAGACGGTCAATCTCTGACGCAATCCAAACTAATATTTGAAACTGTAAGATCCAAGTTCAGAGTTATACAAGTCACAACCGATAAAGCGGCTCCAATTTATCATCATCCTTAGCCGCTATTTTTTCCCTGGCCTTATTTTCCACAAACGCCTGAAACAACTTCTTGCCTTGCCACTGATCCGGTACCTTGCCATACAAAACCTGGTTCAGATTCAAGATTTCATCCCTTAATCTTGCGTCGCTTAGCTCGGCGATAGCGCCCAGGCTCGTCGCACCGGACTTTTGCCGCCCCCAGGCCAGCAAAGCATCCTTGGCAGCTACGGCATTATTATCGGCACAGGCTTTTTTCAAGCTCTTTACGCTGTCTTCCAAACGTATTTCCCGCTCACTTTTTTCCACAACCGGTTTTTTAGCCGGGCGCTTAATCAGCAAGTAGACCAATGTCGCCAGCCAACCTGACGCCAGAAACACCGAAACCCAGAGCCAGATATTTTGCTGTTGCGGCTGGGCAATCGGCGTTGTTTCGATTTTTTGCGGTTGTTGCACTGCCGGAGCTACGGGAGCTGCAATGTCCGGCTGGATTCCTGCCGCCTCAACCGCCGTAATCGTGGTTTCCGGAATCTTGGCGACTTCCATTTTTTGGCTTTGGCTGTTAAACCAGGGGATCTCTATCGCAGGTAATTTATAGAAGCCTGCTTTCGACGGGATGATGGCTATTTTTTCTTCCCTGAACGCAATCAGGCCTTCCGGTTTTTTCTGTTCCTGCAACACCGGCTGATCGGGATAGGTTTTCAGCTGATCATCCATTTTACCGGCATTCAACTCCGGCAATTGGCCGACTGTCGTGCCTTTTGCCAACAGCGTTAAGGTCCGGGTCAACGGTTCGCCGACTTTCATTTGCTGGTTATCGCCGGACCATTCTTCCTTTAAAACCAGCTGTTCCGCTGAAATCCAATGCTTACCGGTAAAAGTTGCCGGAGCGGGTTTCACATCCAGCGTCACCGATTTGGATGAGATTTTCCTGGTCCGGGTCGCCTGTGAGTTAAAAAAACCGTTAAAATTCGGACGGCTGCTAGCCACGACCTCTGCGGTTAACAGCAGGGGCTTGATAGTTACGGAACCGCTTTTTTGCGGGAAAATCGCATATTTGCGCTCAGTGACCAGGTAATTAACGCCGTTGATCTGGGTATTGTAATTACTGTCGTCGCCGAGTTTTTCAATCACTGCGTCGCCCAGTTCCGGTTCGTTCAAAGCAGCCTGAGCGATGTCGACTCTCCTGTATAAGCGCACGGTATACAGAACCTGGGACTGCACATAAGGGCTTTGCGGATTCGCCTCAACTTCCAGGAACAAATCGTCGTCGGTATTGACGGCTTTATTGGCCGTCGCTTCAGTCACCAAAATGCTTGCCGGCTGACTCTCATCGTCGCCAAACTTGACCGCCGGAACAACCAGGCTACCGGGATGCTTGGCCATCACGCTAAGCGTCCACTGGATGGTCTTGCTGGACTGTCCGTTAATCCAGGACGAATTGCTGCTCTGGCTTTGGCCGAGTATCTCGAAATCCTGTTCCAGCGGGCCAAAATCCGGATCGTTATCCGGCGTATCGTTGGCGGTAAAAATGATCTGGAACGATTCATCCAAACCGACCGGATTGCGATCGAACGATACGCTGATTTGTGCCGCGAGCACATTGCCGGGTACAAAGTTCAGCAGCAACAGAAGGAAAAATAATTTTTTAATAGCATTCATATTGAT
>JBAQYH010000053.1:0-4481 GCA_049299935.1 Methylobacter sp.
ATTGGCGATTGTCTGCGGTCTTGCTGCTGCACTGCCGAGCCGGTCAGGTTTGATCTGGATATTTGTGCTGCGCTGTTGAAAAGCTACCTGATTGAGGCCGGCGCGTTTTTTACCGGGCACGATTATCGCTGTTTGTACCCAGCCATCCGGCTGATCCCCTTTGAACTAGGCATCCGCTTTTATACCGATTATCTGGAAGGCAACCGGTATTTCAAGGTGACGGAACCCGAGCAGAACTTACGTCGCGCTGTCAGCCAATTCCGTTTATGCGAAAGCATCCTGACTCAGGAGCAGGCGATTAAGGGCCTTATTTCGCAGTTACAAAACAAAGTTAGGAATGAGCATGAAATAATTTGAACAACTCGCGTTGTAGGTTTACAGCGGGAGTGCAAGCTTTGCTTGCGTTGGCAGGCGACGCCTGCACTCCGGCTTTTGGCAACTTACTCAAGTTATTTCGTGCACGTTCCTTAATATCGGCTAAAGCCCCCTTTATCCTCCGTTACAGTTTGTTATCACCGCGCATAACAGATTCTAAGGCATCAGTTTAATGATGCAAGCAACAAACCTTCCTCACCTTCGGCAAGCTTCAAGCACGTCACCGTCAAATTAACAGCCTTAATTCAACCCCCGAAAATTCCATTAAAAACTGGGAATTAAACTGCTGCACAAAACCCTATTTTAAGTTTTAAATAAGAATCGTTTGCAACAACATTGCTATTTACTCTATACTGCTTTCACCAATTATTTTGTGAGAGACCGTATCAATGAAAAAAAATAAACAATTATTAAAAGGCGGGATACTGACAGCGCTTGTCGCTTTGAATGCGCCTGTCAGCGCACTGGAAAAACCGCAGACTATGGAAGATATGTGGAAAATCATCCAGGCACAGCAAAAGCAAATTGACGAAATGAAATCGGGGATGCAGGCAGCCGCTCCGGCCAAAGCTGCCGGTGCCGACGTAAAAACTTTAGAACGAAAAACGGATGTATTGAGCCAGGAAGTTGAGAAACTGCGCACCAACCTGACCATTCCTGACGAGGTGCAGTATAAAAGCGCTTACGGCTTGGGTCCTGCGGCATCAAAGGTCTATCAGGTCGGTAAAGGTTTGTCGATCGGCGGTTATGGCGAAGCCAATTATCAGGCCACAGTCGGCGACGAAAAAACCAAGAGCGATAATGCCGATTTTGAACGGTTGGTGATGTATGCCGGTTACAAGTTCACCGACAAAATTTTGTTTAACAGTGAGCTTGAATTTGAGCACGGCTCGACCGCTAATGGGGGCTCGGTCTCAGTCGAGATGGCGGCGCTGGATTTCTTCATAGACCCGATGGCTAATGTTCGCGCCGGTATGGTGTTGATGCCGATGGGCTTTATCAACCAGATACACGAACCGCCGTTTTATTTCGGTAATAATCGCCCGGAAGTGGAGCGCCAGATTCTCCCGAGCACTTGGCGTGAAATCGGCGTAGGCCTGTTTGGCGAAATATTGCCAAAACTGACTTATACCGCTTATGTCGTCAACGGCCTGGATGCCAAAAATTTTACTGCTGACGGCATCCGTTCCAGCAGGCAACAAGGCAGCCAGGCCAAAGCCGAAGATTTGGCATTTGTCGGACGCGTGGATTATGCGCCGGACATAGCTCCCGGCTTGTCGTTCGGCGGTTCGGCGTATTTGGGTAACTCCGGGCAAAACCAAACCTTTACCAATCAATCAACGAAAGCCCAACAAAATGTCAACGCTTTTACCCAACTGTATGAAGGGCATGTGCAATGGAAATATCGCGGACTGGAGTTCCGTACTTTAGGCTCATGGGGGCATATCGACGACGCAGGGGTGCTCAGTGCCGCCAAAGGACAAACCATTGGCGAAGAAAACTACGGCTGGTATTCAGAACTCGGTTACGACATATTGCCATTGCTGAATCCGAATACGACACAATATCTGGCGCCGTTTTTCCGTTATGAACAGATGGATACTATCGCCAGCGCACCGGTCGGTTTTTCCGACGATGACACGAAAAACAAGCAGATTTACCAGTTCGGCTTGCAATACAAGCCGATCCCCAATGTCGTGATCAAAGCGGATTATCGCAATTTCACAGCGAAAAAAGGCAGTGTACCGGATGACTTCAACTTGGGCTTCGGCTTTATTTTCTAGCCGATAAGAGGCTTTTCCCCACGAAGAATACGAGGGACTGTAGTCAGTCGTTCGTATTCTTCGCAAGAAATAAGTAAAATCCATTGTTTGTCGGTGGTGTTAAACTATTTGCGTTTACCCACTTAAAGTTTAATCAATTCTGCAAACGGGACACACTATGAAAACAATCAGGCAAGGGGGATTTTTTATTCTCTTTATACTGCTGCTAAGCGCAGTAACCCCAAGCTTCGCCACCGTCTTTTACAGTAAAAACGAAGCGCTGGAACTGGCGTTCGGCAAAGGCGCGCAGGTCGAGCAGTTATCGCTATTCCCCGATCAGCAGCAAGCCGCCAAAATCGAGGAGCTGGCCAAGGTTAAACTGGAGTCCGGCCTGTTTACTTTCTATGTCGGCAAAGACCAAGGCAAGGTGCTCGGTTATGCCGCGATTGAAACCGGCACCGTCAGAACCAAGCCGGAAACCCTGATGATCGTGCTGACGGCGGACGGCGAACTACGCAATGTCACCACCCTCGCCTTCCATGAACCGCCGGAATATCAGCCGCCGGAACGCTGGTTTGAACAGTTATATAAGCGTCCGTTAGCCGACATGGATTTTAACAAAGGCGTCGACGGCATCAGCGGCGCGACCTTAAGCACCCGGGCGGCAGTTACCAGTGTTCGCAAAGTGATGGCGATTTATCAGGTTCTGGTAAAAGACCAGGGTAAAAATTAATGCGTTATTTTGTTACCGGCGAACAGCATCGCAAATCCCTGATCAACACGCTGGTGTTGATGTTCCTGGCGTATATCGCATTATTATGGGTAAGCAACGGCATGATGTATTTTCATCATATGGACTTAACGCCTGATTCCGTGGTCGCCTATTATCTGGGCTCTGAAGAACAGTTTACCCAGCCGCGCAGTTATCAGGGCATGCTGGAGGTCTCGCATTTTCACCTGTTCTCGATGGGCATGCTGGTGCTGACCTTAACCCATTTAATGCTGATGACCGAGTTTTCGGTGCGGCTGAAAATCTGGCTGAGCAGCCTAACCTATGCGGCGGCATTGGCCGATGAAGCGGGCGGCTGGCTGGTCAGGTTTGTTCATCCGTTATTCGCCTACTTTAAAATCGCCGCATTCGTAATGCTGGAGCTGTCGCTGGCGGCTTTGTTGGTTATAGTCATCACGGCACTGGTTCGCGCCAGAATCCGGATGGGCAAGGCCAGTCCCGAATAAAGTTCCGCTGTCGTTGCTTATTTGATAATAAGCCGCAGCTTGTCCACGAAATAATTTTATGCCCGTCTCTTGTTTTGCAAGCGGCTCTCATAACCATGTATTATCCTCAAAAACTTATTGATAATGAGATAATCCATGAAAAAAATACTAATCGTTGCCGCTTTATCGGGTTGCGCCTCGCAACCGGGATCTTTCGATATCTGCGACGAACTAAAGCCCCTCAAGAATGCCTACCTATTGGGTTGCGCGCCGCAGCTGTTCAGGGAGTTTAAAGACGCTCCATACGCCGCCTTGCAAGCCGACACGCCCGCACCGGCGCCGGCAAAGGTTGCAGACTGCTCGACGCTGGATGACGATGCCGACGGCATCAACAATTGTAACGATAAATGCTCTAACACCTTAAAAGGCGCTCATGTTAATCCACTTGGCTGCTGGATTGTTGACGTAAAATTCGACAACGATAAAAGCGACATCAATCCCCAATATTATCCTGAACTCGATAACGCAATTACCGTCATTCAAGACAATCCCGGCATCGGCATTGAAGTGCAAGGCCACACCAGCAATACCGGCACAGAAATTTATAACCAAAGATTATCCGAGAGCCGCGCACAGACCGTTAAAGACTATTTAAGCCACCGCATAGATGCACAGGAAAAATTAACCGCCAAAGGCTACGGTTTAACCCAACCTATCGACAGCAATGAGACCGAAGCGGGACGCGCCAACAATCGCAGAGTGCAGTTGGAAGTGCTTAAATAACCGGCATTTGCGGCTTTGGGAAGCCAAACCTCAAAAACAGCCTTGGCGATAAACGCATCCGCATCAAACTAACGCATAAATCCAGGACGGAGATGACGTTCATGAGCAACGGCTGGAGCAGTTGCCTCGAAAAACGAGATAAAAACTTCGAGTCCTTCGTGTTTTATTAACTGATGTCACGCACGGATGGTGTTCGTCCCGTATGCCGCGCCGAGCACCGGAGCTTTTGCCGAGATCAGCCCGTGAGGGGTGCGGCAGGGATGCCGCACGTCAGCAGAGGGGCAGGAGCCCCTTCTGCTGACCCTCGGCAAAAGCGAGGAGCACAGGATAAAAGCGGCAACCGGG
>JBAQYH010000054.1:0-1829 GCA_049299935.1 Methylobacter sp.
ACCTTATCGTCTGCGGCGTTCCCACAACCCAGGCCTTGCTCCCGATCTCATCCCCGTTCGGCACGGTAACCACAATTCTTCCCGCGGACGCCACAAAATCAACCTTATCAAGTTTTATCTGGTAATCGCCCGCGGAATGCAGGAATGCCCTGAACCTCAGAGTCCCGCCTGCCGTAGAATAGAACGACTGGAAGAAGTTCGTTATATTCGCATTGATTACGCCTACAGGGTTGGCAAAATTATAATCAGCAGGCGCGTCATTGGTCCATTGTCCCGCCCCATTCCACCAGTACCAGGACGGCGTCGCTCCACTGTCTCCGGAAATCTGGTACCTTACATTCGCCCCTGCGCCGCCGGGAATGGTAATATCGCTGAAACTGCGCAGTCTGCCCGGGAAATAAATGGCTCGGAGAGAATCGGGTTCAACCGTGGGATTCCCCGTGGGATAATTAGCAACATACACCCTGACGCCCGAGAGCCGCGGACTGTAACGCGCATCTTCCGTGGCAAAATAAGCTTTATATTGAAAGTAACGCCCCAAATCCATGCTGTTGGTCAACGAACATCCGCTCGACTGGGTAAAGTACGTATTGATGGTTTTGTCAGGACCAACAAAATTCACACCGCCAAACAACGGGTCATTGGAAGATCGCCCCTGGATCTTGAGCGTCACCGCGCCGGCCCGGTAATGATCCTCTATCTCTCCCTGCTTTAGAGCCCTGCTGTGAACGGCCACCTCGTCAATTCGCCCGTCAAAGAACACTCCACCGGCCGCATTGCGACCGATAATAAGAGGCTGGCCCGATGCCGTGCTCACCGCCACCGGAGCCGTGATGCCTGTAAGAATACCGTCCACATAAAGCCTCAGCCTCGAACTCACCGTGTCATAACAGCCGGCAATATGAGTCCACTTCCCGACCCTGACCGGCACATAGCCCGTGCAAGTTGTAGCGCCAACACGGAAATACGGCAGACCGGCCGCATCAAGACCAATGGCATAACCATTGGCGCCGCCACTGCTCTTGTCAACAATCGGGCGACTGACAACATCATCCGCATTGATCCATGCTTCAATCGTCAGATCCGGCATCTCAAGAACAACATTGTCTAAAACAGAGACAAAGGAAGCCGCGCCATTGAAATCCAGGCACTTGTCAAACCGCCCGGCAACTCCATACGTTGCCCCGTTCACCGTACCATCATTGGCGGCAATCGCATTACTGATAACGCCCGATGGTTCCTCCATATGCCACACGGCCTCCAGAGTCGGATCTCCTGCCGCCAGCGGTTTGCCATACGGCCCGTCCGTAACCCATGACAGCGTCGTCCAGATTGCAGGGTCTCCGGCATCGGCCATTTGAGAAATATACAATCCTGTTCCCTTGGTTCTGTAGGCGCCCGCAAACACCTGGCCAATTTCCGCTTCCGTCAACGCACGCCCCCAGATAATCACCTCATCAATCAATCCATTATAGTAGTTACCAGCGCCTTTTCGCCCAAGGTCAGGAGCGGTAGTGGTAATTCCGGCAAACCCCCCGCCGAGACTGCCTTCTCCAGCCAGCGCTCCATCAACGTAAATATAAATAAGGTTATTCGCTCTCACGCCGGTTACATGGTGCCACTCTCCATCGTTCAAATCCGACATAAACGACACCGCCGCCTTGGGCCCCGACCCGTCATCCATTACAAACGAAACCCTGCCAGGAAGCGTACTGCTTCCGTCGCCGTTTAGTTCAATGGAAAAATAAGATACGCCGGCCTGAGAAATGACGGCGACCCTGTTGGAGCTTGTAGATTTAATCCACGTGCTCACAGTCAAATCAATCGAA